>CAYIHC010000038.1:0-8469 GCA_964363105.1 Candidatus Woesearchaeota archaeon
AGAAGTAATGTTTAATGAAATAATAATAAAATTAAATGAATTTAGGGCACTAACAACAAAACAGCTTCTCTCTGAAAATCCAATTGAATTACAAAAACCAAAACCTATGCAGGGGGATTTGGTTCTAGAAAAACCAAAAGATATAAAAACTGATGAAAAGCTCATAAACCAAGTTATAAAGGTTTTAGAACCTGTTCCTCAGTTTGTAGGTGTAGATATGCAGGTATATGGCCCTTTTAATCAAAAAGATACAGTTACATTGCCGATAGATATTGCAAATGTGCTGATAAATAAAAATATCGCAATACTAGAAAATGAAAATGCCGAAGAAACGTAGGAGATTCTGCAGAAAGTGTAGAAAGCATACAGACCAGACAGTTTCAATAGCTAAAAGTATGGGTAGAAACAAAACACATCCGATGTCAAGAGGTTCAAGAACAAGAATGCGCTTAAGAGGTCAAGATCGTGGTTTTGGAAACAAAGGCAGAACTTCAAAAGGTGCAGTTTCCTCATTTAGTATGTCAGGAGCAAAGACTTCTAAAAAACAAGACTTAAGATTTACATGTTCAGTTTGCAAAAAAACATCAGTTATTAAAAAGACTTTTAGAGCTAAAAAATTAGAATTAACTTAATCTATTTGTTAAACCTGCATTTCACACAACTTAAACAAACATTTTCATAGCACTCAAATACTAAATTTTCATTTAAATTAATAGTATAACTTTTCCCACTAACAACACCTAAATTCCCATCAATCCCGCTTATTATTTGCCCCTTAACTTTATTGTTTTTTTCATGGATATTAATATCTATTAGATTATTAGCGCTTATTAAATTAGAATTAATTGAATATATTTCTCCTCTTTTGGTTATTGAACCACTATTAAATCCACGAATACTAACATTTCCTGCCTCTATATCATTGTTTATTTTATTCTTCCCTTCATTTAATACATAGATCAAATTAGGCTCAGCAACAGCAAAACCAGTTATTCCCTTATTGTCAAATATAGCCAAAAAACCAAATATAAACAATACTATAAAAAGAAACAATATAACCCCTCGATTTATCACCTCTACCATTCTTTTAAGGACAAATTCCAAATTTATATAAGTTTCTAAATTATAAAGTTCGATAAAAAGCCTTATAAATCTCTCTTTTCAAACCTAAACTCATGAAAATGTTAATAGAACCAAACTCAAGATTCATAAAAGTAAGATGCACAAAATGCAAAAATGAGCAGATTATATTTGGAAAACCATCTACAGATATAAACTGTTTAGTCTGTGACACTGTTTTAGCAGAATCAACAGGTGGAAAAGGTAAAATAAAGGCAAGAATCCTAGAAGTTCTGGAGTAAAATGCACTATAAAAAACAAGGTATGCCTGAAGAAGGCGAATTAGTATTATGCACTGTTAAGAGCGTTTTACATAATTCTGTTTTTGTTTCCTTAGATGAATACACAGACAAAGAAGGTTTAATCCATATATCAGAAATAGCCGCAGGCAGAATAAGAAATATAAGAGACTACGTAAGGGAAAGTAAGAAAATAGTTTGTAAAGTTTTAAGAGTGGACAAAATTAAAGGTCATATTGACTTGTCTTTAAGAAGAGTATCTCTACAAAGCAAAAAAAACAAAGAAACAGAATATATGCTGGAAGAAAGAGCTGAAAAGATTCTTGAGGCAGTAGCTAAAAAACTAAACAAAACCCTAAAAGAAGCCTACGAAATTGCAGGAAACAATATAATAGAGAATTATGGTTCACTTCATCAGTTCTACACAAAAACAGTAGAAGACAATAATTTAATAAAAACATTAAACATAGAAAAGAAATTTGAAAAAGAATTATTAGATATAATAAAAGAAAAAATTAAGCCTCAGGTCGTATCTATAACAAAAAAAATAAGTTTATTGTCATTTGAATCAGATGGTATAAAAAAAATAAAACAAATATTATTAGATTCGTTAAAATTAGCTAAAGAAAAGAGTATTAACCTAACAATTCAGTATATTTCCGCACCATTATACAGACTAAAAATAACAGCGAAAAACTACAAAAAAGCAGAAGAAGACTATAAATTAATTTCAGGTTTAATGAGCACAAATGCAAAAAAATTAAAAACAAGATTCTCACAACAAGAATGAAAACAGAAATACTAAAGTGTCCAAAATGTTCAGAATACACTCTTAAAAAAGAATGTAAAATATGTAAAACATCAGCGATTAGTCCAAAACCAGCTAAATTCTCTTTGGAAGATAAATACGGACATTATAGAAGAATTGCAAAAAACAACCCAAATCTTTATAAGCATAGCTAATTATCTTTAGTATTATGTTTAAAATTAAAGAATTATTTAAAAAATCTGTTAAAAATCCAATCTTAATAGGTGGCTTGCCGGGAATGGGTAATGTAGGTAAAATAGCAGTTGACTTTATGGTAGAACAGTTTGATGCGAAAAAACTATTGGAAATTAATTCATATTCATTCCCCCATGCAGTTTTCATTAATGAAGAGAATTTAGTAGAATTACCCACAATACAGGTATTCCATAAAAAAGTGAAAGACAAGGATTTCCTGTTTATGGCTGGCGACGTTCAACCAATAAATGAAAAAGACTGTTATGAATTTTGTGATTTAGTATTAGATGTCTTTGAAAAATACAAAGTAAAAGAAATAGTAACCTTAGGCGGCGTCGGTTTACAACAACCGCCAAAAGACCCAAAGGTTTATTGCACTGCAAACTCAAAACAACAATTAACAAGCTTGAAGAAGTTTGGTGCCAATCCTAATATCTATGGTATAGTTGGTCCTATTATTGGTGTTTCAGGTCTTTTAGTTGGGATGGCAAAAGAAAGAAAAATAGAAGCATCAGCATTGCTAGCCGAAACATTTGGTCACCCAACATATTTAGGTATAATGGGCGCAAAAGCCTTGCTTAAAGTTGTTTCAAAAAAATATAATCTATCTCTTGACTTATCTCCATTAAAAGAAAGCAAAAATAATTTCATGACAAAAGTTAAAGAATTGCCAAAATTAGATCTACTTCAAAACAAAAGAATTCAACAGCAAAAAACAGACTATATAGGTTAACTAAATTTATATCCGCAGAATTTTTTCATTGCGTAACTATTTTCCTCAATTATAAAAGTTATTACTCCAAAAGGCGAATAATAAAATTTTATTTTGTCTTTATCAACACCGAATAATTCTCTTGATTCAGGATAATAAATTAACATGGAATCCATAGTAGTAATTGCTTTTAAACCATAACTTAAACTTTCATTGTAATAAGATCTTGATAACAAAATTTCAGGCAATTCTCTGCAGCTAAACCCATCAGTTACTATTCCTTTATCACCTAGATTCTTGGCAGAATACCAGAATTTTTGGCTTTCAAGCATGTTTAATCTAACATCAATTAATAAAATTGCACTCTTTGTTTTATCCACTCCTTTTTTAACTAAATCTTCTCTTAATTCAATCAGCTCATCTCTCATTAATGACAGATTATCAAAAGCCACCATAGTTCCATTTAACATTTCATTCCTAAAATCGCCGCCGTATTTTTGATCTAAAATTTTAATCTCATTATAAAAAGAATTATAATCATATTTAGCACAACCAACCAATAAAACCAAAAACAACAAAAGTAAATTTAGTTTCCTCATTAAAAACAAACAACAACTCCCTCTTAAAAAGCTTCCGTGAGAAATCTCATTCCCCTCAGCAGGGGATAAATCACGGCTTTGATGTCTTGATAACGTTCCGTGCAGGGTAAACACCATATATTAGCCTTATAGTATCGTTATACGCAAGAATTTGTTTCCACTGTAGGTATTTTCTGGAAACGTGCGCCAGATATATAAAGAAGAACATATTTTATCTTAAGATGAAACTTAAAACTGTAAAATCATACAAATTCAGATTGTATCCTTCAAAGAAAGAAGAAATAAAATTAATGAAAACACTAGACTTATGCAGACAAACCTATAATTTTTTACTTCAAGAACTAAATAACCAAAAAGTGATAGATCAATCTCAAATACAAGGTATAATTCCAGACTTAAAAATATGCGAACCAAAATTCAAGGGGTTATACTCAAAAACAATGCAGTATGAATGTTACAGATTATTCTCAAACCTAAGAGCTTTATCAAAATCCAAAGAAAAGCATCGTAAGGTTGGCAGATTAAGATTCAAAGGCAAAAACTGGTTCAAAACATTTACCTATAACCAATCAGGTTTCAAATTCATTGAAACCGGAAGAAGATTCCAAATATTAAAATTGTCAAAGATAGGAGAAATAAAAATAAGAGCGCATAGAAATATAAAAGGTAAGATAAAACAAATAACAATAAAGAAAGAACAATCAGGAAAATGGTTTGCAATAATAACTGCTGAAGAAAGTAATAAAACAGAAAATAAACTAAACATGGACAAAGCAGTAGGCTTAGATTTAGGATTAACTAATCTAATTCACGACAGTGATAACAAGGTAATACCAAATCCAAAACACTTAAGCAAACATGAACAAAAATTAAAACATCTGCAAAGATTAGTATCAAAAAAGAAAAAAGGCTCTAAGAACAGAGAAAAAGCAAGAATAAAATTAGCAAAGCAACATGAAAAAATAACAAGTATTAGGAATGATTTTTTACACCAAATCTCAAATTATTACACTAAGAATTATGATGTAATTGCAATAGAAGATTTACAGATAAAAAATATGGTTAAAAACAAACACTTATCAAAATCAATAAATGATGCTTCTTGGAATAAATTAAGGCAGTTTTTAACCTACAAAGCTGAAAATGCTGGTAAGTTATTAATAACTGTCAATCCACAGGGAACAACCCAAAGATGTAGTAACTGTAAAGATAAAGTAAAGAAGAATTTAGGGAACAGAACCCATGATTGTGATAACTGCGGATTAATTATTCCGAGAGATTATAATTCAGCATTGGAGATAAAAGATATAGCAATAAAATCAATACGGCAGGGATTGTCCAAATATAAGCCTGTGGAGATGCCTCTGACGGCGGAACTAAAAGTTAGGTCTACGAGTTATGCATCAATGAAACAGGAAACTCGAGAGCGTCTAACGACAGATGCTCAGTGGCTTTAGCCCTGAGTAGTTCACCCCATATAATAAGTTCCTTTTTCTTCCTGTTGTTCCTTAATCTTCTGTGTTTTTTCAACAATCCCTTTTATTTTTCCTTCAAACTGCTGCGCCTTTTTTAATAAAGGTTCATAGGGTATCTTTAATCCTAAATATTTATCCAAACTTTCAACTATCTTTGCTGATGCTCTTGAATCAGGTGTTGCAGTATTTGTCTCAGCAAAAATACATGTAATTGGTAATACATTTGATTTCAAAATCAAGGCACCTGTAACCCCCATTACAATACCCTCTGATAATTTTGTTAATTTCGAGTTTTTATCCTTGCCAGAAAATATAAAAGACCTTGGTTCCTGTTCAGTTAAAGCTGGATTCCCTATCCCTTCTAAACAAATAACTTCTTTTGCATTTATCTGCTTGCTTAATTCTTCAATAGCATTCGCAATATCCCATTCTTTTCCTTGCACTTGAGTTAAAGCATGCACAATCACAATATTTGACTTTTTATCGTAATAAATTTCTATCGGTTGTATTATTTTTCCTTGATGTATCGCAGCTATTGGACTTAGTTCGTTGGAGCTAAAATGTCCTATTGATTTTGCGTTTAAATGAGATATTAAAAATTCAGTTGATATTGTCCCAACAAACCCAAATCCAGGAAATCCACATATAATTGTTGCCCTTTTAGGCTTTGAGTTTAATATTAATTTCATCTTTATTCCTCTGTTTTTTTAATTTCTTTTTATTAGGGTTTACTTTCATAAGGTTTCCCATACGAGGGAACCGAATCTTTATTCATGTTTCTTTATTAATAAAGGTTGTTTATATAGATTGTCATATTACTTTACGGTAACAAATCCAATTCAAAAAGTTATTTAAACAAGAAAAACAAATCAAATTTACAAAAAGGAGGTAAAAATGGATTTTATCCAATGTAATGAATGTGAAGTAGGCTACGCAAAGTTTATTTGTGAAGATTGCGAAAGACATATTTGTGAACAATGTTACAGAGATGGAAAATGCGTCAGCTGCGTATAAAATTATTTAATAAGAACCAAAAACTAAAAGAGAGAGCATCGGAACCAGTTTTTCCCGAAGCTTTTTTCTAAAAAGGCTCAACCGAAGGTGCTTATATGCCAACAGAAAAATCAGCAGGAGCAGTATTATACAGAATTGAAGAAGGAAAAATAAAGTATTTATTATTATACAAAAAGAAACATTTGCAGTATAATGAAAGCTGGGACTTCCCAAAAGGCAATGTAGAAGAAAAATCAGAGATAGATACTGTAAAAAGAGAAGTTAAAGAAGAAACAGGCATTGTAGATTTAACATTCCTCCCAAGTTTTAAGGAAACATTAACATTTTTCTACATGAAAGACGGTGAAAGAGTTTTTAAAATCGTCAATGTTTTCCTATGTAAGACAAATGAATCAAATGTTGTTTTAAGCAAGGAGCATAATGGTTTCAGATGGTGCACCTATGAAGAAGCATTAAACTTAATCTCTTATAAAGACTCAAAAGAAGTAATAAGAAAAGCTAATAATTTTCTGCAAAGAAGACCTAAAATAGAAACCTTTACAGGCGGAAATAGTGTTTAGAAATAAATATTAATCCTTTAATCTTATAAAAAAGATGCTAAACAACGAGATAGCCAAATTATTCTATGACCTAGCAGAAATTTTGGATGTTCTGAAAGTTCAATGGAAACCAAGAGCATATAAAAGAGCAGCTCAAAACTTAGAAAGCTTAGGTTATGATGTAAAAGAGATATATGAAACAAAGGGGATAAAAGGCTTAATAGAAATCCCTGGAATAGGCGATGGAATAGCAAAAAAGATAATAGAATTTATAGAAAAAGGAAAAATAAGTGAATACGAAGAACTAAAAAATAAAGTTCCAAAACATTTCTTGGAATTAATTAATATTTCAGGATTAGGTGCTAAAAAAGCAGAAATCTTAAACAAAAGATTAGGTATAGAAAATATAAAAGACCTAAAGAAAGCTATAGAACAAAAAAAGATTAGAAACTTAGAGGGTTTCGGTATAAAATCAGAAGAAAATATTTTAAAAGGCTTAAATATTTTTAAAAAGAAATCAGAACGTGTTTTATTATCTTATGCTCTACCAATTGCAGATTCAATAAAACAAATTTTAGAAAAAGTTAATGGTGTAAAAAGAATTGATATTGCGGGCTCATTAAGAAGATCTCGTGAAACAGTAAAAGACATTGACATTTTAGCAATTTCAACGAATCCAAGAGTTATAGATACTTTCTGTAATTTAAAAAACATCAAGGAAATTATTGCAAAAGGAAAAACAAAAGCAACAATTTTTTTGGAAGAAGGAATAGAAGTTGATTTAAGAGTAGTTCCAGAAAAGAGCTATGGTGCAGCATTAAACTATTTCACAGGCTCAAAAGAACACAATATAGCCTTAAGGCAGATCTCAATAAAAAAAGGCTTTAAGTTAAATGAATACGGCTTATTTAATAGAAAAACAAACAAATTCATAGGCGGTAAAACAGAAGAAGAATTATATAAACTATTACGCATGAAATATATTGAACCAGAATTAAGGGAAGACAAAGGAGAAATAGAAGCTTCAATAAAAAACAAATTGCCAAATTTGGTTGAATTAAAAGATATAAAAGCGGATTTACAAATGCATTCTAATTTTTCAGACGGTGCAAATACAATAGAAGAAATGGCTCTAGAATCTAAAAAACATTTAAAATACATTGCAATAACAGATCATTATGGAAATTTAAAAATCGCAAATGCCTTAAATAAAAAAAGATTTAAAAAATACTCAGAAACAATAGACAAGTTAAATAAAAAATCACCTAATTTTACAATCTTAAAAGGCTTAGAAGTGGATGTAGATAAAAACGGAAACTTAGAATGCGAAATTGAAGTTTTAAAAGAATTGGATTTCTGCCTAGCTTCAATACACAGAGCATTTAAAATGCCAAAAGAAGATATGACAAAAAGAATCTGTAAAGCAATTGAAAATAGATATGTAAATGCAATTGCACATCCAACAGGGAGATTATTATTAGAAAGAGACTCTTATGAATTAGACTTTAATAAAATATGCAAAATAGCTCACAATAACAACGTAGCTTTAGAAATCAACGCATTTCCTAATAGACTAGACATAAATGATAATCTAACAAAAGAAGCCATAGAAAATAAAGTAAATATTACAATAGGCACAGATTCTCATGCAAAAGAGCATTTAAGGTTCTTATCTTTAGGTGTTGCAACAGCAAGAAGAGGCTGGGCTGAAAAGAAGAACATTTTAAATACTTTAGATATAAATAAATTCCTAAACAAAATAAAAAGGT
>CAYIHC010000039.1:0-8173 GCA_964363105.1 Candidatus Woesearchaeota archaeon
TCATTGTTATTTCCAAAGTATTCTGGAGGTATTAAAGAAATAAAGAGAAGTCTTAAATAAGCTCTAAAAGAATTAAATAATGAAAAATTGCTAAACTACGCATTTAAAGTTAAAAATAAGGCTGTGGTAAGGAGATTGGGTTTTATCCTTGAAAGTTTAAACTATAAAAAAGATCTTAAAAAAATAAAAGACCATATCGGCAAGGGTTATGAACTGCTTGATCCGGGTTTAAAAAGGAAAAACAATTTAAATAAAAAATGGCTTTTGGATGTAAACTGTTAAAATGATAACAATAGAAGAGTTAAATGAAATAAAGGAAAAAAGAAAAACAAATGCTTATTATGAAGAAAAGGAATATTTACAGCATATTTTTCTTAATGCTATTTCAAAATACACTGATAATTTTGTTTTTAAAGGAGGAACATGCCTGAGAATATGCTTTGGTCTTCAAAGAGCATCTGAAGATTTAGACTTTAGCACGGATTTGCATATGGATAAAATAAAAGATATTGTTGATAAATGCTTTAAGGATTTTGAATTATTAAATATCAAATATAAACTCTATTCTGAAAAGGAATTTAAAGGAAATTTGAGAATAGAAACGAGATTTGAAGGACCTTTATTTACTGGTAAACCCCACTCTACAAATACTCTAAAAATTGATTTCAACAAGGGAAAAATAAAATATAAGGTAACTAAGGTTATACCTAAATTATTTTCTGATGTTCCTTTGTTTACTTTAGTTGTAATGGATGAAAAAGAGATTCTAGCTGAAAAAATAAGATCTTTAATTAATCGTTCTGAACCAAGAGATATGTATGATATCTGGATGCTTTTAAACAAAAACGTTGAGATAGATAAAAAATTATTATTTGATAAATTAAAAGAGGAAAAAAGCGACATTTCCAAACTTGATTTTCCTTCCAAAGAAGAATATGAAAGAGATTTGAAAAATTTAGTTAATTATTATCCTTCTTATGAACAGGCAAAAAAAGAAGTTTTAGACGTAGTAAGCAAGATTAGATGAGCTGTTTAGAAACTTCTTTTGAACAGTTATGGAAGATTGCCAAGAATTAATCACTGGTTCACAAGGCTTTAAAATTCATTAAAAGGAATCAATTTATGGCCAATAAATTAAGAAAACCAGATAGGATAACATGGAGGAATTTACCATTCCCATTAATACAAGCTAAGGTTTTTTTGGATGAAGATGATGGAACAGAGAGTTGGAGGTATAATGGGGCTGGGAGATTAATGAGTATTAAAGGATATGAAGCTTTCTTCAAAGTTTCCACTGATGAAGATCATTTGAGAGTTAATATTCATCCGAAAGAAGATTTGCATCGTGTTGTAAAATTAAAAAGCGATGGCAGTTTGAACATTTTATTTACTGAAGATGGAGAAACCAATTTAGACACTATAGTTCTTGAAAAGAAAGATGAATTAATCATAGAGATTGGAAGATTAGAAAGTGGTCTTGTCAGATACAGGGTTCAATGTTAGGGATTTATAATTTATCCTTTAGAGAATACTTTGTTTGCTGAATTTACTAATAAGAATAAATAAAACTATACTTGTTAATAATGATGGAGCCCAAGCATTAGTGCCAATTGTAAACCAAGCAACTAGAAGAACAAACGTGCTTAAAATTATGCTCCATAAGGCTGCTTTTTTATTTGCTTTTTTCCAGAAAAAGCCACCTATAATTGCTGGAAAAAAATTCATTGTTAAAAAAGAGGAGAATATAGATAATTTAACAATGTTGGGTAATAAATATGCAATAACTAAAGCGACTGCGCCAAAGATTAGAGAGAAAATTCTGGCTTTTTTAAGCAAATTTTCTTTTGATGTATCTTTAATTCTTGCGTAAATATCGTTAGTTATGCTAGTTGAACCAACGACTATTGAGCTATCAATAGAGGACATTGCAGCAGCCAATACTCCTGAGAACCCGATGCCTAATAAACCTGGAGGTAATAGATTCTTCATTAGAGTAAAGAATCCTTGTTCTGCATTGATTCCCGGAAATAATTTAAAAGCCCATAAACCAAACAATATTGGGATAATGTAAAGAGGGATGCATATTATTAATGAAGCTATAAAAGATTTTTTTACTGTTGACTCTGAAGTTGCTGAATATATTCTTTGCCAAGCATCCATTTGCGTAATTAAAAATAAGCCGCCTAAAAAAACACTACCGAAGAAAAAAACTGGCCCACCAAAAGCAAATACATCATAAAATTGTTGGGGTATCTGGGATAAAGTTGCAAAACCATCGGTTCTTATCCATCCAATTATTGCCATTAAGAAAAAGATAAATAAGATGATCCAGAACTGAACAAAGTCTGTGGAGATATCATTTCTTAGTCCACCAAAAGAGGTGTAAGCAATTGTTATAATAGCTGCTAATAATAAAGCGATTTCCAAAGAGACCCCAATTAAAACAGAAGCTAATGAGGCGATTCCAATAAATTGTATACTAGTCCACAATAAGAATGCAAAAATTGTTAATAAGCTTGTTAAAGTGCTAACTGATATTGAATATTTAGAGGCAAAAAAGTCTGCTAATGTTTGTGCTTTAACCCTGTCGCCAAAGGATTTAATTCTTGGTCCGAGCCAGATCAATAAAGAAAAACTGAAAATATTAACAACTAAGATTGACAAGCCATAAGAAATCCCCGTCCTATATGATTCTGAAGCTACACCCAACAAACTACCGATACCAAACGCAGTTGAAATGTGGGAGGCAACTAACATCAACGTTGAAGTTTTTCTTGAATTAACTGTAAAGTCTTCTAGATTTTCTTTCCTTCCCCTAAAATAACCTATTAAAATTATTATTAAGAGATATAGTGCTACAATTAGATAATCTATGTTGAATGCCATTTTTATTATCTTATCTTGAGCTTTTTAACTTTTATGGTGTTAGATTTCATATCTTAATAATGCTGCTACTTTTCCTAAATCTCTTAACTGTTCACCTTCTTTTGTGTCTACAGATATAACCTTAATTTCTGTTCCCATTTGTTCTGCCTTACTTTCTAATTCTAGAATTTTATCTTCTTCTAAAGTTTCTGAGATTAATAAAGTTGAAACTGCACCCATATCCAATGCCTTTTTTACTTTATCATAGCCGTAAGCGGTTTTTCCTTCTTCTTTTGCTAATGCCTGAAAGAATTTTTCCATTATTTTCTTTTCTTCAGTTATGTGTTCTTTTGCTAAAGCTGATTTTGCTTTGTCAACTAGATGATGCAGGCCTGTTTCATCAGTATAAGTAATGTCTTCTATAGCTTTAACTTTGTCTTTTAATTCCCGGTTCATGTAGTCTGCTTCATAGAATTCTGTTTTTGTCTGTCCCGGGCCGCCTAAAATTATTCCTTTAATATTTGTTTTTAAGGGCAATAATTCTGTGTTAAAAACATCACCTATCTTCACAAAGAATCCTTTTAAGGCTTCTTCTCTTATTCTTTGGAAACGAGCTGAAGAATTATGGGTTATGATTCCATTAGCGATAAAATTCTGATTTTTTACTGAAATATCTATCATTTCTGTTTTTTTGTTTATAATTTGAATATCTTTTATTTTTATGGGCTTTAAAGCATTCTCTTGCGGTAGAAGTAAACAATCCCCCTTATTTAATAACTCTGCCGGCTGTTCAATTATTTCATTCCCCTTAAGGATAAAATAGTTGTGTTCTTTCGAAGATTGTGCCTGTAAATTATTTTCTGTTATTATTCTGTATATCTGATTTTTTTTAACCTCCCACCTATCAATAATCTTAGAGTTTTCAAATTTTTTTGTTTTGAAGTTAAATGATTTTACTTCATCACTTATCCTTAGATCTTCGATTTTCTTAGTAGAATTATCCGCTAAAGTGACTAAAGTCCCGTATAAATAGCATTGTCCCCCGGCCTTGAATTTTCCAGGAACAAAAGAAGTCAAGTGATGTAGTGTATCTATCCTTGTTCCTCTTAAAATACCTAATGTTGCTTCTCTTTTGTCTAAAACTAACAAAGCATAGACTTCCTTAACATCCAACATTTCTTTTAATGGATCGAGAACAAATGTCTGGTCACATCTATACAATCTTATTTGAATTGGTTCTGGAGGTTCTACTGAGTAGGCTTCAACCTGATCTTTTGATGGATTTTCTGAAATATTACCTGAGAAAACTGCCAAGCCATGTTCTGGTGTTTTTTTGTATAATCTTAAATGACGAATCATTTTGTCTATGCTTTCAATAACATGTGTTCTTGTATTTTTATCCTTGATATTTGCTGCTGTTGATTGTTCTTGGGATAATTGCTGAACAACTTTATTTATATCAAAACCTGCGGGGATGTAAACTGAAACTAATTCTGTATGTCTGCCCCTGATTTTACTTAGATCTGTGATAAACTTCCTTAACTTCTGTTTTTGAGATATGTTTAATACCATTTTATATAAATCATAAAAATGTAGTTTAAAAATTCTTCTGAGGAAATATTTAAAGAGGGATTTAAGAATAATAATAACTACCTTAGAATAGTAACTTTAGAAAGGTTTAAATAGTTTAATTTTTTCCTCTTTTTGGGGTTAAAATGATAGAGTCGCTAAAGTTTAAACCTGTGGATTTTACAAATGTTGAATTAGATGTGATTTTGCAAAAAGCGACAGAACTAATTGAAAGAGGATATTTCACAGGAATCAACTTTATACAATCAAGTGCTCCTTTACCAAAAGAAGCAATAATAATACATTTTTTACATAATCTTGACAAACAAATAGAAATCGTTCGATCAGCAATTAAATCAGAATCTTTTGTATTACCGAGATTAACATATTATGCTACAAAGCCCGATTATTTAACTAAAGCTAGTTCAGAAGAGGAGTATAAAGATGCCCTTATTCTGGATCAAAATATGCAACCTGTTCATTTTGAAGAAGCAAGAATGAATCCAGAAGGGAAAAGAGTCTTACATATAGAGTTAGATTTAGTTATTCCATTAACTGATGAAGGAATCTTAGAAGAGACAATTGTAAAACTAAGAGAAGCAGATAAGTCTGGACCAGACCCTTGGATTGATCCCGCCATTATTGTAAAATCGCAAAGAAAAATTAGAACCCTTAGAGCTTTTTTTGATAAGCACTATATCGGTTTAATGAGAGACAAAGAAGAGTTTTATTCTATACTTTCCGACACAATAAGAGCTAATGCGTTAACACGATACTTAGATAGGTTATGTGAAGGAAATAATATTGGCACCATACAACGAAGTGATATTGTGTTTTATCAGAGTCAAATAAATGAAGAATTTATGCGCTACTTACTTGAACTTCAGAAACCTCTTGATATTCGTGAAGAATAATCTCTAATCTTTTTTTTGAATAAACATTAGTTAACTTTGGGTTACCACCTCTTTTTCCCAGATCATAAAATTGTTTTAGTTTGAGGCCTATATCGTTACTATGTCTATAGTATCTATATTGACCCCCATATCCCCATTCACTTACCCAAGCATTATCCGGTAAATTTGTTACTAATTTAGAAAGCTCTCTTACAAAATGAGGACAAATACATTCCAAGCCTTCAATTTGCGGATCTTTCAGTGCTAGTTTAAATAAACTTATGTGTTCTTGTTCTGGCATTTTACTGTTAAGTTAAGAAAGTATTTAAGCCTTATGAAAATTAAATCTTTTCTACCTTTATTTTATCTGTAACTCTTGACTGTAGATTATCAGCGTATATTATCTCTTTTGCATTACAAACTGCTTTTAGATCGTCTAATATTAAATCTATTTGTTTTTTATCAGACGAATCTAAATATAGTTTTATCGGGTCTTTCAAAGACATCTTGTTTTCTGTTTTAAATTTTCTTACTTCCTGAATTATTAAAACACCTTTGTCACCTATCTTTTCAATATCAGGGTTGGTTTCAATAATTTCAGGCCATGAACTTACATGAATGCTAATTGATTTTTCATTTTCCTTCAATATTGTTTGATAAATCTCTTCTGTAATATGTGGCATTATTGGTGCAAATAGTTTTAATATATTTAATAAAGTGTTATAAGATACATACTGAGCTGATTTTTTACTATCGCCTTGTGCATTATATAATCTAAACTTTGCAATTTCCAAGTAATAATCACAGAATGTATTCCAAAAAAAGTTTTCGATTGAATTTTTTGGTATAGAATATTCATAATTTTCAAATGCTTCTGTAGTTTCTTTTATAGTATTATTTAATTTTCTTAATAACCATTCATCAAATATTTCCAACTTATCTGGTTTTTTATTGGTGTAATTTTCCAAGTGCATTGAACAAAATTTAGCTGCATTCCATAATTTTGTAATTGTTTTTTGTCCTGTTAATAAATCCTTTTCTAGATACCTTAAATCTTCCCCTAATTTGGAACCTGCTGCCCAGAATCTTAAAGCGTCGGCACCATATTTCTCCAAAACCCCTGCGGGCTCTATTGCATTTCCTTTTGATTTGTGCATTGCTTCGCCTTTTGGATCCAAAACATGACCTGAGATAACTATATTTTTCCATGGAATTTCATTATGGTGATAAATGCTTTTAACAATTGTATAGAAACACCATGTGCGGATAATATCATGAGCTTGTGGTCTTAGTGATAAGGGATGCATTTTCTTAAAGTTTAGATTATGACCTTCATCTTCAGCCCAGTTCAAAATAATTTCCGGAGTAACTGATGATGTTGCCCAAGTATCCATTACATCTTTTTCACCTTCAAAGTCTGCTGAACCACATTTACATTTATTTTTTGGTTTGGTTGTTAAAGGGTCTATTGGTAATTCTTTTTCATCTGCAACTATAACTGAACTGCATTTTTTACAGAACCATATTGGAAAAGGAACACCAAAATGCCTTTGCCTTGAAATGCACCAGTCCCAACTTAAGCCTTCGATCCAGTGTTCATATCTTTTTCTCATAAAATCAGGATACCAATTGATTTTTTTTCCTGCCTCAATGAATTTTTTCTTATTTTCTAAAATCTTAATGAACCATTGTCTTGTGCTTAGAAATTCTATTTCTGTGCCGCACCTTTCATGGACGTTTACAATATGTTTTATTTGTTTCTTGTTAACTAATAGTTTTTCTTTTTCCAAGTCATTAATTATTTCTTTTCTTGCTTCTTTTATGTTTAGATCTTTATATTTTCCTGCTAATGAGTTTAATTTTCCATCTCTTGTAAAAACAATTCTTGGTTCTAATTTTCTTTTATTTATTGCTTCTACATCGTATTTGTCACCGTAGCTACATATCATTAAAATTCCTGTTCCCTTATTTGGATCTGCTGATTCGTCTGAGTAAATCTGAACTTTTTGATTGAATAAAGGAACTTTTGCTTCCTTACCTATTAAATTCCTGTATCTTTTGTCATTTGGATGGACGTAGATACAAACGCAAGCAGCCAATAATTCTGGACTTGTTGTTGCAATTGTTATTTTTTTATTGACTTCCAAAGTAAAATAAACGTCAATGAACTTTGAATCTAACTCTTGGTCTTCTATGTCTGCCTGAGCTATTGCTGTCTGGCATTGAACACACCACATTGATGGAGCTTCGTGCTGATAAACTAATTTCTTTTTGAATAAGTCTAAGAAGGATTTTTGCGATGTTTTAATACAATGCTTGTCTATGGTTGAATATGTTTTTGAGAAATCACAGCTCATCCCAATAAACTTCCAGTCATTAATGAAATCTTCTTTTATTTCTGAGATTGTTTTTTCACATAATTTAACAAATTCGTCTCTTGACATTTTAGTTGATTTAACATTTTTTAACTTCTCAACTAATCTTTCTGTTGGCAAACCATTGTCATCTGTTCCAAAGAGATAAAAGACATTTTCCTGTTTCATTCTGTGGAATCTTGCTATAAAATCCTGCTGCGAATATGAAAAAGCATGACCCAAATGCATTTTACCTGAAACCGTTGGTGGGGGGGTATCTACCGAATAAATCTTCTTTTTAGTTGGATCAAACTTATGTATTCCTGCATCTACCCAAAAGTTTTGCCATTTTCTTTCTGATAGTTTAGGATCGTATTTATCTGGAAATTTCATAAATCTAAGAGCTATTTTAAGGTTTAAAAATTCTTCCTTAATGAGTAATTGTTCACTTTTCTGAAGTTTGATTTATATACTCGAGCATAGAAATCTTTA
>CAYIHC010000040.1:0-8137 GCA_964363105.1 Candidatus Woesearchaeota archaeon
TGTCTTTATAGATGAAGCTGATAAATTGATCGGGAACTATAGGTTTGGGGATGATAATGAAAACCTTGGCGAATTTAACAGATTTATTGAGGGGGCTGATGGAAGAGCAATAAAATCAATTTTTATTGTTGCTGTAAATGATATGGCAAGGTTCGGAAGTTCATTGAAAGACAGATTTGTGCATTTAAAGTTTGAAATGCCGAACTATGATAACAGGCTCGAGTTTTTTAATATGAAGCTTAATAAAGATCTTAGTCGAACATTTAACCTAGATTCATTGGCAAAACTAACAGAAGATATGTCATTTAGAGATTTAGAAAGAGTGTATGAAGAGATAATATTTTCATATGTTGAAAACAAAAGATTAAATGAAGATGAAATTGTCAAGTTAGTAAAAAATGATGAAAATGATGAAAAAAATTTAATGGTGGGCTAAAAAATGAGAATCCTTACATTTGATGATGTTTCAAAACTTAAGATTAGAAAATCAGAAGCTGTTCCAGTAATCGAAGAAGGATTAAAAAAATGGAGAATCCATAGCTATGTAACAAGAATGGCTTATGATAGAATGAAAATGATACTATTGGAATTAAATAAACCTAAATTTAAAAAAAATTATTTAATTAGAGACGAGGAAGTTAAACACATTTTCCTTTTAATGAAAGAAAAAATAAAACGAAAAGAGAGAAAGATTAAAACAAAGGGGAAAAAATGTTTGAAATAAGATATTATCCTTTTAAAATGAAAGATGATACTTTCAGAGTATTATTGTGGATAATGGGGATAATACTGATATTATCATTTTTTGGGATGCAATTTTATCTTATTAAACATTTATCAGAACTTTCGATAATTAACATTTTGTTTTATTTATTTAGTTTTCTTGTTTTTATTTCAATAATCCTACTTACAGGAACTATTTTAATTGATAGCCACATTTATAAAATAGATTTAAGAGAAGATAGTATCCAAGATAGATTGGATGTTATAAGGTTATTATCTGGGTCAGTTGCTGTGATTGGTTTCATATTCGCAGCATTACTTGGTGCAGGAGTTGTTAAATGAAAGACAAATGGGTAACGATTAAAAATGACCTTTAGAAAATATCCAGACATTGAAACATTAGGATATGAAGAAAATAAAGATATTTTTCTTTCTGGTGAAGATACTATAGTTATTGAAGAAAAAATTGATGGGGGTAATGGTTCTTTTTGGTTAGAAGGAGATGGAATACATTTTGGAAGCAGAAACAGGGATTTAACCAAAGAAGGAGATGTTAAAGCCTTTGCAGATTTTCAGAAGAAGTTAAGAGAACACTTACAAAGTTTAGAGGATCAGGGAATTAAAATAAATCCAGATTATATTTATTATATTGAATGGATGGCACAACATACTATAACTTATACAAAGGCACCATTTGTTATTGGTTTTGATATAAGATTAAGAAAGGCTATGAATCGGGAAGGCGAAGGTTTGTTCCTAGGAAGAGAATCAAGAGAGAAGGAATTTAACAGATTAAAAATTGAGAATGTTCCATTAGTTTGGCGAGGTAAGGTTTCTGAATTAAGAAAGAAAAATATTAGTGAGTTCATACCTAAATCAAAATATTTTGATGGGGTTGCAGAGGGTATTGTTATAAAAAATTATTGCAGAAAACACCCTGTTGGTAATTATCAGTTATACGCCAAAATTATCAGGAGTGAATTCAAGGAAGACAACCGTGCAGTTTTCGGAAGTGTAAAAAGCAAGAATTCAGATACTTCAAAAATAGTTCAGGAATTCTGCACAGATATGAGAATTAAAAAAGCGGTATTAAAATTTGTTAATGAAGATAATATACCTTTAAATTTAAAATTAATGTCTTTAGTTCCTCATTACATAATTAAAGATATTATGAAAGAAGAAATATTAGAGATAATTGACAAATACAAATTCATTGATTTAAAAGAAATGAAACAAAAAATCCCTAAACTATGTTTAAAAGTTATTAATGAAATGATGCAAGAAACAATAAGATGATTAAGCAATAAAAAGGTAAGCTATTGCTGGTATTATGAAAAGGTAAGGAAAATAAATTAAATAATATACAAAGGAGGATCAAAATGGGTAAGATTAAGGTCTTAGGAACTGAAATTTCATATTATAGGTATAACGAAGATGACTTTATCAGCCTAACAGATATGGTAAAAAATATCGAGAATGGGCTTTCTTTAATAGAAAAATGGCTCAGAAATAAGAACACTATAGAATTTTTAGGTATATGGGAAGGGATTTATAACCCAAATTTTAATTCCCCCGAATTCGAGGGAATTAAAAACCAAGCAGGCCTTAATAGATTTACCCTTTCGGTTAAGCAATGGGCAGAGAAAACAAAATCCAAAGGGATTATTGCAAGAACTGGCAGATATGGTGGCACATATGCTCATAAGGATATAGCTTTTGAGTTTGCTTCTTGGATTTCTCCGCAGTTTAAGCTCTACTTAATAAAAGAGTTTCAACGATTAAAAGAACAAGAGAAAAAACAATTAGGCTGGGATATAAAAAGAAACTTAGCTAAAATAAATTATAAAATTCATACAAGTGCGATACGGGAAAATCTAATTCCAAATGAGATTACAAAGGAACAGATAGATTTTATTTATGCTTCTGAAGCCGATGTTCTCAACGTAGCATTATTTGGGGTAACTGCAAAAGAATGGCGAGATAATAACAAAGATAAGGTAGGCAACATCAGGGATTATGCAAATGTTTCTCAATTAGTATGCCTATCTAACCTTGAAAATCTAAATGCATTATTCATTAATGAAGGGCTATCACAAGATAGGAGATTAATAAGATTAAACCAAATTGCGATACAACAAATGAAAATATTAACTGATAGTGGTATTATTAAAAAATTTAAGGAGACAAAAAAATAATACTAGATGTCACTGACATATTTATTGGAAACTATTGGCTAATGCTTTTAGCAGCTCTTACGATAGTAGTAATTTTAATAACCTCTCTTATTATGTATGAAATCAAAAATAGCACATCTAAAAAAGAGGCAGAATGAAAAATATATTTATGAATATAGCTTACAGGAGAAATAAATGAAATCAAATGAATTAAATTTAAAACAAATTCTATGTGATTTAAAGGAAGGCATGAAATTTACAATAAACAGGAGATTAACACAAAAAGAAGAGTCTGAAATGGTTAAACTGTTTCAAGAAGAGACAAAGAATAATTGTCCAAAGCTTATAATAGAGGCTTTGTATCCTTAATCTGACAAAGAAAAAATTAAATCAAAAACAATAATATCTGTATTAAGGGGGAAGAAAAGCTAAAATGAAAAATACTATAATAATGGTTTTAATAATCTTAGTCATTGTAATTTCAACTGTTTCTTATAATAAAATCAACATTTTAAAGAGTGAGAATTTAGCTATGACAGAAAGGCTTGATAAACTTACTTACAAGGGCAATGTAAATATTGGTCCTTTAAAATCAAGAGAATTAATGGATGAGCTTTTAAGCAGATATGAAGCTGATATTTATTTAACAAGTGCTTATTTCAGGCCGCATATAGAAGCAAATCCAATGATGGGATATTGCATTTCATTTAAGGACTGGAAGGGTGAAAGAATATGTAATAGTGATTTGAATGAAACAATTAGTGCAAAAAGCCACGATTTTGTGACTACAGTATTAAATGAGAAAAGGATAAGCGACAAATTGGGTGATTTAATGAAGAAAAAGAATTTGAGCGACGAAGAGATTATTGAAGGTTTGGAGGGGGATAGATATGATCAATAATCATGATTCAACTGTAACAGCTTTGGTTAATAAGCTTGAAGAAGATGGTTATGAAGTAATGGCAGATGTTGAAGGGTTTCCTAAGCCTTCCACTATATTTGGCTATATTCCTGATATTTTCGCAAGGAAAGGTGCTAAAGTAAAAATAATTGAAGTTGAAACCAATAGGTCTTACAGGAAAGATATTCACCAAAGAAAAGCATTTAGAAAATTTGCTTCTCTTAATCGCAATATAGCTTTTAGAACAATAATGGTGAAGGAATAAGTTTAAAGCTTTAAACCACTATAGGTCTATAGAATATTGTCTTTTCTGTTTAGGAAATAAATTACTTTATCTTTAGACTCATTTAATTCACAAGTATAATTTGAAGAAATTCCTTGGATTACTTTTGTTTTAATTACTTCACAAATCTTTGTTGCAGATCCAACACTAGATATAATAAATGTTTCTGGAGAGTGAGCATTTATTTTAGTGATTATCTCATTGACCTTCTGTTTTATATCATCCTTTTGTTTTATGAATATTACTTTGTTTTCTATATGCGCAAATAATTCTTGTATTTCCGACTTTAATTCAAACCGGGATAATTTTTCTAAGATATTCCCTAAATATTTACTGAATAAACCATTCTGAACAAAATGGGCGATATGAAGTCCCTTTGCCCCATATTTATCTCTTATTTTTTCTTTTAATTGGTTTAATACTTTGCCTTTGATCTCTAATTCTCTTAAAGTTAACCCCATTTGGAACAAGATATGAAGCTCTTTATCCTCAACATTTTCTTTAAAAAACACAAATTCTCCTTTATTACGCAAATCTTTTGCAATACCAATTGTTTCTGGGTCTTCAATGAAAGCGATATTCCTATCCCCAAACCTCTTGATTAATTGCTTTAGTCTATCAAAAGAATAATCTAAAATTGCTTTAGTTGCGCCTTGCGTAGCACTCTCAATTGGATCATCAGATGACATCCCCATACTCCTCAAAAAATGAAGAGATACTTAAGTGATTGTTGTCTAAGATTATTGTGCTACCCGGGTAAATAAACATATTATCTATCCTTATAGGTATATCAATATACTTGTCTAAGTGTTTCTCCCCATTTTTATCCAAGACAAAAATCTCATCTGAATCGTAGCCTAATTCTCTCAACAATAAAATTTTAGCTTCCCTTGGCATGTCTTTTAAAGATAATAGTTCCATTTTAACCTCTTTTTCTAATTTAGTTAATGATATAAATCTTGTCTTTTTATTGATTTTGGTATTAATTTTACTCCTTACCAATAATTAATTATACTTTCTCGCACCACACACAACATTCTTTAGGACAATCTTTATTTAACAATTCAATCGCTTCATTAAATAGTTTTTCAGCATTTTTAATATCAATCTTTCTTTTAACTAATTCTTTATCAAATATAACTTCTCCAGTTTCCATTACTTCTTTAGGCATGTAAAACAATAAAAATGCAAAGTCTTCTGTTTCAAAATTGTTTTTTCTTAAAAGAAAATTATAGATATCTAATTGATTTTGGTAATGGTCTGCAGTGTCTTCCTTTAGAGCATAACCTCTTGTTTTGTAATCCAAGACAATTAATTTCTTTCCATTAACCAAAATGTTGTCAACTGCTCCAAATAGTATATTTCCATTTTCGTCTGTCCATCTTATTCCTTTTAGGTTATTTCTCCAATCTTTTAGTAATATTTTATCGTTAAACAATTTCATGTTACTACAATGATCATTGTTGCATAATTCCGGCGGCAATTTATCTCTTTCTCTAAACTTATCAAAGTGATTTTTTAAGATTCTATCCATCCCTGAAGGCAAAGAAGGGAATGCTCCTGAAGGTCTTTTCCAGACTTTATGCTTCTCTAACCAAAAACATCGTTTACATTCTATCATTAGGTTAATGCCTGATGGGGAGAGTTTGAATGTTGTCATTTTACTTTCTTTTCCTATTTAGCTTTTTTTTGTTGGGCTTTATCAAACCATAACCCAATAAGAAAATGTAAGACATTAACCCGAACGTAAACCAAAATAAGATCATCATTGAACCAAATATCCAATTCATTGTTAATGAATTATCCTCTAGGTGTATGAAGAACCACACTGTATAAAAAACCGTAGCAATAGATATTAGTCCAAATATAAACCAAAGCAGGTATTCTTTTTGTTTATTTGTTAACCTTTCACCTTCTATCGTTATCTTTATCATCTTTTAAGCTTCCTCAATTGTCTTTATTAGTTTTTCCTTTGCTTTCCTTTTCATTGCTTGCTTTTAATAATTCATATTCTGAGTTTAAACTGTGTAAAAACATTCTATCTACAAAGCTCCTCTGTAATTCTACCCTTTGCTAAATCCCTTATAAATCTTAGTTGCATATCAATGTAAATCCTTCCTATTTTGTCTACTTTTTCTACATGCTCTTTTAAATCTTCTTTTGTAAATATTCCGTGGTTATCTATTGATAATTTGAAAGTGGGGGATATTTCAGCTTCTAACCTGTATAATGCAAGTTTTTTTACTTCCGGCGATATTTCTTCTTTCATAGCAATCTCCTTATCTCTTTTTCCAACTCTTTTTTTGTTGGCAAATATAGTTTATACTTTGATACAAACATCTTATTTGACATTCCAGTGATTGAATATTCAACCTGCACTTTATCCTTTTCTGTACATAATATTATCCCAATTGGTTCATTGTCACCTTCTTTATTTAATTCTTTTTTAACATAATTAAGATAGAAATTTATCTGTCCTATATCTTCGTGCCTGAATTTTGTGGTTTTTAATTCGATAACGACGTAACATTTTAGATAGATGTTATAGAACAATAGATCAATGTAAAAATGGTCGTTGTCAATTGTAAATCTCTTTTGTCTTGCAACAAAGCTAAATCCTTGTCCTAATTCCAGCAAGAACTTCTGTAAATCGTCTAAAATTTTCGTTTCAATCTCTTTTTCAGTATATAGCTTGTTTTCATTTAAATCAAGAAATTCAAGAATGTATGGGTCTTTAATCAACTCTTCTGTTTTTGAAGGGGTATTTCCTTTATTTTCATACTCTATCAAGGCTTTTTTGTCTTTACTCATAAGCAATCGTTCATAATGCAATGAATAAATCTGTCTTTTTAAATCTCTGACGCTTAGATTTTCAGAAAGAGCATATTTTTCAAAATACCTTCTCTTTGTTTCGTCTTGTATTTTTATGAGTTCACAATAATGAGTCCAGGAGAGCTTAAAGAATTCGTCAGTCACTGATTGACCAATCTTGTCTTTATAAATCGTATAAAATATCCTCATATTCTTTAGTGCAGTTGTACCAAAACCTCTTCCAAACTCTTTGATTAATTCACTTGATAAATGTTCGATTAACTGCTCCCCATATCCTGCTCTTTTCTCGCCTTTTTGCTCTTCTTCAACAATTCTTCTACCAATTTCATAGTAAGCTTTTAGCATTTCTGTGTTTACTGCATTAAAAGCATTATAGCGTGCTTTGTTGATTATTGACTTAATTTCCTTGATTATTGTAGATAATCCAGAGTTTACAATTTTTTTATTATCTTTCATATTAACCCCTTTGCAGATAATACTGCCAATATCATAAATACTACGGCTCCTATTAAAGATAGTAACTGAATTACATCTAAAAATGTCTGTAATTTCTCGCTTTTGATAAAAGTTCCATCAGCCATAAAACCTAACGGAATTTTAGGTATTTATTATTTTCTATTACAAAAAATCCAGAAGATTTTCAATTATTTTATTATTGCTTATATTGACCTCTAAAAAATTTGTTAAAGTTTACTATTTTCATTGTTAGTTTTTACAAAAATTTATCATTACATCTAATTAAAGACCTTTACTTTATAATTCTATGAAAATAAGAGAAATGCCATTTTTTACAAGACCAGGATATAAATTAATCAAGAAAGGTCCTGAATATCTAGATGATGCTGAATTATTAGCTATACTCTTTGATAGGGGTAATTCTTATGGAAATGCTGTAGAAGTTGCAAATAAATTGTTGAAAGCCTTTAATCTGAATAAATTACCTGAATTAAGCTTTACTGAGTTAAAAAATAGTTTAAATGATGATTATGTGAAAGCAATGAAGATTTTAAGTTTAAATGAGTTATTTAAGAGATTTAACAAATTAAAAAGCAATGGATTTAAGAGAACTATAACTAGTGCTGATGATGTATTTAATATGTTTAAAGATAGGTTAAGAGATGAGAAAAAAGAGCATTTTATTGTTTTATATCTGGATGTTAAGAATAATATAATAAAAGAAGAGACTGTTTCTATTGGTATTCTTGATTCGGCTTTAATACATCC
>CAYIHC010000041.1:0-8102 GCA_964363105.1 Candidatus Woesearchaeota archaeon
ACTAACGATACAGCTAAATTTCAAGATGGGCTTTACAATATAACAATACATATTGCAAATCAGACATCTGCTTTAACAGGAGCTCCAAACTCAACTACATTTACTCTTGTAAATGTGAGTTTTGAAAACTATGGGCCAAGAGTTATAATAAGTTCTCCTGGAAACTCAAGTGGTGGGGCAGGGGGGGTAAATGATACAATATTAACTAATGCAAATTTCTTAAACAGGGAGTTTGAGATAAATGTTAGTTTAAGAGATAATGTAGCTGCACAAAATAGATCTTTCTTTTGTGAGTTACATGTAATAAAGAATATAGGAAGTGCAACTGCCATTGGCGGGGATTCAGCGCTTAATAGTTTTATATTGAACAAAACAATAACATTCTCTAATGGAACAAACGTTACCTTTAAAGTGCCAACTAGAAATGTATTGTTAAATGGCTCTGAATCATCATATCAGGTCAAATGCAGAAACTCAGAACACATTGGGGAATCAGCACTTTATAATATAAGCTTTATACAGAACTTAACAGTATCTGACGTGGTATTGCCTGATAATATAAGTTCACCTGTGTTCAAAGATAAGAACAATATAGTTAAAACAAAGTTCGAATTTGGTGATACAGTTACAATTTCAGATTGCTCTGGAACAGACAATATAGATGAAGCTGTTCAATATAACATAACAATAAAGTTCCCAGGAATATCAAGCTTCACATTAAACAATGTGTCTCTAAGTCTTGCTGAGACTACTACAATAGGAACTTATGAAGTGAACTGTAGTGCATCAGATTCATCTGGAAACATTAATAGTTCAATGAAGACTTTCGAGATAGAACCTAAGGTAAGAGATACAAGTGCGTATGCTGTTTCAAAGGCTGGAAAGCCAGTTTCTAAGGGTATAGTAGGAAGCGGAAGCACTGAGAGTATAGATGTAGGTGCTGAAGGAACCGGAAGATTAATCGCAGAGGGTGGATCATTAAAGTTCACTGTAAACAATGAAGAGCATATGGTAATTGTCAAGGAGATTGGAAAAGACAGTGTAATATTAACAATAAAATCAACACCATTTGACTTAAGCTTAAACAAGGGAGATGCTAAAGACGTTGACGTAGATGGTGATGGTGCAGAAGATGTCAATATTAAGTTCAATGGTGTCTTCTTCAATAAAGCAGACATAACCTTAACATTGATAGAAGGTAGAACTCCAAAGAAGACTACAACAGAAGAGAAAGTAACACCGCCAAGCAAAGTAAGTGAAGCTATAAAGAAAGTAACTGAAGGCAAGAGTGGAATATGGCTAGTGATTATTGTAGTAATAATCATAGTTGTGGTTGGATATCTATTAGTTAGAAAGAGGTAAAACCTCTTCTTTATTTCTTTTTTATTTTGAGTTAATTTTAAAAAGCATTTAAACAGATGTAAATTATGAAATTCAATACTAAGATGATATTGCCCATATTTATTATTGGGATTATGTTATTTAGTGGTGTAGGTTTTTTATATACTTCCAATACCGATAATGAAAACAATACTGATTTAGTTGAGAATAATGCGAATAATTTTGAGACTATTGAATTTGGGGGCAGGACTTTTGTTAAAACAGACGGAAGTTTTAGATATAAAAACATAGACCTTGAGTTTTCACCTGAAGAATTATACAAAGTAGATGTGGATATAGGAAATTTAAAATTTGATGGAAAAATATATTTAAGTGTTAATGAGAGTGTTCCTGCCACGATTTCAAAATTACCTTTTGCAGGAGATATTGTTGGGGCAAGTTATGATGATACAACATCAAAGAGATTTAATATTCCATTCAAAGACTGTATAGATGCAAATGAAACAAAAATAATAAAATTAATAAACAAAGGAAATGAAAGTAAGGATAAGATAACGCAAGAAGGAAATTGTTATATATTAGAAGGAAATCTAGATTTAGTGATTGAAAGATTCCTTTTAGAGGTCTTGGAATGAAAAAATTGATATTTATTCTGGTGATAAGTTTAATTTTAGTTAGTTGTAAGGAAACAAAGTATGAGTTAAATGGTTTTCAGGTTGAGAATCTTGGACCAAATTATAATCAAATTACAATTAATGTTGAGAAAGACAAGATTAAAAGCCTGTATAATGTAAATATAAGATATGATCCTAAAGAATTAGAAGTTATAAATGTTGATAAGAGTATAAAGGATAAAATAGTAAATTCTAACCAGATTTATATTACCATGGATCCAAATGCTAATTATAGTAGTAAAGTAACAATGGCGGGATTAGAGATTAAAAAATTTATTTCAAATCCTTTTTTATGGAATAAGAATAGTAGTGCTGCATTTACTGAGAAATATAAAGACAATGAATTTTTGATAAAAAAATGTGAAGAAAGCAATGATAAAGAGGTTGTTATTTTATTACAAACAGGAGATAAGGATAAGGTTTATTTTGATAAATGCGTTATTGTAGAGGGTAAAGATGAAGATGGAATGATAAGAAGCGCAGATAGATTAGTATTAGATTTAATAGGGGTGTTTAATGGTGATGGACCTAATGATTATTCAAAAGCGGAGATCGTGCAAAAACAAGTAAATCAAGTAATAAACTATGAAACCATAGGATATGAAAAAAGTAATACTTTATACGGTGAAATTCTAGAAAATTTTGATGTTCTTGCTTCCTCTAATGTTATGGACGAAGCTGAAATAAGAAATTTAATCTCTGATTTAAAAAGAAAATGTGTAGACCAATGTAACATAGATATATGGGGGGATAAAAAAGCATTTGACCTTGAAAAACAAAGACAACAGATTTATTCTCCTTCTGAATTAAACCTATGGGATAGGCGGTATTATGTGTTTATAGCTGATAATTTAATAGCGTCTTTAAGTAGTTTTGGTTATGGTGAAATTGAGATGTATCCGCTAAGAGATTCAAAATATAAGGATTTAATAGGGGGTGTTTAATGGTTAGAGCTTTTCTTTTGGAAAAAGAAACTCAAATAACTTTGGTTCCCCCTGCAAAGGGAAACTTCGGAAAAGAAAAATGGTAAAAATACTAATTGGGTGTCCTACATATGATGGAAAGGCTTATTGTTTAGACAGATTTTTGGAATCTGTTAAGAACTTTGATTTTAAAAACTATGAATTTGTTTTAGTTGATAATTCAAAGACAGAGGATTATTTTAATTTATTACAAAGAAAGGGTGTAAATGTAATTCGTGGGAAAGACTTAAATGACCCTGTTAAAAACGTAGTTGTGAACAGAAATATATTAAGAGATTATTTTTTAGAGGGAGATTTTGATTATTTTTTTAGTTTAGAACAGGATGTAATAGCTCCTAAAGATGCTGTAGACAAATTAATTGGACATAAGAGAGATGTTATAAGTGGTGTTTATTATACAATATATCGATTCCAAGGACAACCTGCAGTCAGACCTTTGATTTGGGCGCCTATAGAAGGTAATCCTGAAGGGATGAGGTTTATGTCCACTGAGGCAAAAAAACCAGGTTTATACAAAATAAAAGCGTGTGGATTGGGTTGTTTAATGATATCCCGAAAGATTATTGAAGATGTAAAGTTTAGATATGTTGAGAATTCTGGTGTTTTTGATGATATATGGTTTTGTCAAGATGTCCGTGAAAAGGGATATGAGATATGGACTGATACTTCTATACAATGTGATCATGATTTGAATATACAAATGAAGCCTAATGAAAAGCCTAAATATTTACAATTTTAATGAGCTTTCTTATAAGAAGAAATCAAATATAGAAATTTATTTAAACACTTTAAATAGACTTTAATTCTGTGCCGTGGTCGCATAATCTGGTAGTGCGCTGATTTTACTGAATAAGTAAGAGCGTAAGCCTTGAGAGCCAGTGTCCGCAAGGATATACAGGTTCAAAGAGCTTTTCTTGGGAAGAAAACCTCGGAAAAGAAGGAAAATCCTGTCCACGGCGACTTTTTTATTAGAGATATATCGCTGATTACGGTGATTAATTTTTTATTGAAATTATATCCTGAACCTTTCTTTGCTATTTAATAAGTATTTATAAATAAGTGTTAATTAGAAAAGAAAGCTATTTGCGTTGGTTTTATTATTTATTGCTTAAAATAGATGTGTTTATAAATAGATATACCTTATAAAGTGCTATGAACGATGAAATATTAAAAGTAATATTGAAGAATGAAAGCAGGTTTGTTCCATTGGTTTTTACAAAAAAACAGTTTAATGTTATATTTAAATTAAAACGGAGTATGAGGCTTTCTAATGCTGAAAAAAAGGCGCTTTATACTTCAATAAACAAGAAAATTGACGCTTTAAGTAGCTTGATAATCAAAAATGACAATGAATATTATATACAGGGTTCTAGAGAGATTATAGAAGAGAAGATTGAAGAAGCGAAAAGACTAATAGAGAAATATGCTGAAAACCTAAATAAGGTTTTTATTGGTGGTTCTTTTTTGTTTGAAAAAGATTATAATGATGTGGATATTTTTATTATTAGAAAGAAAGGTTATAAAGAGAGCTGGGACGGGAAATATCACATTATCCAATTATCAGAGGGCAGACTATCAGAACCAATTTTTCAATCAGCATCATTGATTTCTGTTTCTAATTTCTTAATACCTAAGATTTTGATTAAAAGCAGGCCGAGCTTATCTGAATTAATAAGCACTTATCACGAAGCAGTTATTGAAAGACTAAATAGAGAGAAAAAACCAGAGATGATTCGAAGGTTAATATTTGATTATTATTTATTTTGTAAAAACGAGATAATTAACGGCAAAGCATTAAAAGAATATTCAATTAAAGCAACTCTGGGAGAATTGGATAATCTTATAAAAGAATTGTTGATAAACCTCTTTTCAGAGAATTATTTATATATAGAACTGCATGAGTATGTAAAAACACTGGTGGAATCAATAAAGAATATAAACCCTAAAGAGCATCTTGAGAGATATATAAAAACATATGAGGATTTAATATATGAACGACCTAAAAATAAAGGAGAGAATAATTGAGATTTTTGGAACACAGATTAGATTTAACAAAGATTTTGAGAAGCATATTAATGAGTTAAAAGATGGGATGACCGTTGAATTTTTAGAGTGGTGCAGGAGATGCAAAGAAAACAAAGAATTGGGCAGTGTTCCACCTAAAAAAGAGTTTAAACACCTATATGTGTTTTTTAGGAAGATTGGCTCCAACATAAGAACTGTTTTGATAAAAGAGCAGAATGGATCTTTTATAGAAATCATACTTGAAGATCATAAAGAGTATGATAATGTAAGATTAAAATTAGGATATAAGAAAAGCTCGTATTATGGGAGTTAATTAAATTTGTTTTATAATTATCTTTACTTAACAAAATTGTTAATGATAGATGATAAAAATATAAATGGCTATTATTGTTGCCTAAACTTTAGGTCTAAACCCCACTAACCCATTCATTGTAGGGCTGCTGAACAAAAACCCTATCACAATATTTACCTACCTGAACTTTCTTTCTTCCATCTTTGTTGATTCTATCAATAGTTCCTCCAAAAGTATCAATAGGTAGACTTGCCAAAAATGTTGACGCTCCATCTTCAACTAACTTGTCTTCAAGAAATTTGTCATGAACAAAAGAAGGTAAATCTTTTGGATTAATGACTGTTAGTTCTCCCGTCCTTTTCATTGTAGGATCTTTTTGCCTTAATCTTTCTTGTATCTTATCAAAAGTTAATTCTTCTAAAGAAGGAGATATATCTAATCTTGCTGAAACCATGCCGCTCATACAAGCCCTACCAGAAAAAACACCTGTTATTTTTAGTGTTAAATCTCCGTTTTTGATACGTTCTTCTAATCCTTGAACAATTTCTGTTACATTATCTTTTGTAGCTGAATATAACTCGAAGGCAATTTTATCAAGGATAGTCCTATAAAAATCTAAATTTATTGCTTTGTGAGGGGCAACCCCTGATGCGAGAGTAAATAGGTTAGAGGGAACATCAAGAGAATTTTCATCTTTAACTATTGCAAACCCTGCAACTCCTGAGTCGAATAAACCTCCAGCGGTTAATCCTTTGGGACGTCTTTGGACTATAACTCCCTGAGGTGTGTAAATTGCAATACCTACAGAAGAAACCCTATGTTCTCGATAGAGACTAGAGTCTAATTCTAAAAGGATGTCTGTTGGATCTGCAGCAACTCTATAAATTGCATATTCTGTTGGCACCCAAATTGCCCCACTAGGACTTGCTTTAATTAATGTTCCTAAGGTATACGATGTCCAAGATTTATGATTTTTCACCCAGTAATCAGCTATGTTTTGTTTATCTTCAAGAGATAGTCTTTCTTTTTGTTCTTTTGTTGGATCAGCTATAAACTTAAAGTTAGGTGTTATACTATTGCTGTTTAATCTTCTCCAAAAAAACTGAATATCATATTCTTTGTTGTTTCCAAATGCAATTTGAGATGACATACTAAGTCTAGTATTTTAACTGCTTTTAAATCTTTCTATTGTTACTATTCTTTAGTAGTTTTTCTACTTTACTGTCTGATTACTTTCTTTATCTTTAGCAAAATTAGCTACTCTTAACAAGGTTTCATGCAACCCCATATCAGACCATAAACCCTTAAGTATTGCGTGATTCAATTTTCCTTCTTGTAGATATAGATTATTAATGTCAGTTAGCTCATATTCACCTCGCCAGGATGGTTTTAAGATTTTAAATTTGTCCATATAAGTATTATCATAAAAATATAAACCAGTAACTGCGTAATTTGATTTTGGTTCTTTTGGTTTTTCCTCTACTATTGAAATTTTTCCGTTAACAATACCCGGACAACCGAATCTTTGAGGATCTGGAACTTCTTTTAAGAATACTGTAGCGCCTGAATTAAATTGTTTAGTATCTACAATTGTAGATATATTATCTTCAAAGTAATTATCCCCTAGAACCACTACAAAAGGCTCATTATTTAAAAAATCATATGTTAAAGAAACTGCGTGTGCGATACCTAATGGTTCGTCTTGAACAACATAAGTGAATCGTGCGTTGTATTTCTTTCCAGAACCTAAAACTGTTGCAAAATCCCCAATATTATTCCCTCCAGAGACAATAATAATGTCTTTGATACCTAAGTCTAGTAAAGTCTGTAATGGATATTCTATCATTAATTTTTTATAAACCGGCAAGAGATGTTTATTAGTAATTAATGTGGCTGGTAATAATCTAGTTCCCATTCCTCCTGCTAAAATAACACCTCGCATAAAAAAATTTTAAGTTTGTTACTTTTAAACTTTATGTATATGGAAGCTAGAATAAGAAATTCTATGTAAATTTAAGTAGTTTATTGAAATTAAATAAAAAAATAAGAAAAAAAGGCTTTAATGCCTTTATTCTACGCTTGAGACTTCTTCAGTAGTTCCTTTAACTATAACTTCTGTCTTCCCAGATAGCTTTGACTTGTAAGCTTTTGCGTTAGACAAGACTACTGCGGCTCTCTTTGTGTCAGCAGCATTTGTTCCTGCTACTAATACAGCTACTTTGTTTCCATTTTCTACTAACTTAATGATTCCTTCACCAGGCTTTAGACTCCAACCAGCACAGGTTAGACCGAATAGGTCTGGAACTACTGAGTTAGCACATGGACCGCCTACAACGATTAAGTTGTTGGCTCTTGAGCTACCAGATGATTCACTAGCTGTCTTTGTTATAGGTGTTATATCTTGAACTGTACAAGATTGTCCTGAAGATGAGGACGAAACTGCTACTGAACCCATTGTTACATAGACCTGAGCGCCTCTTTGAGATAAAGGATACTCTATCAAAAGAGTTTCAGCTTCTGTTGTTCCTGATGGTTCATATAGGTCAATTTTTGCACCATAATCAGTCATACCTAAGTGATGATCTTCATCATCATCTGGTTCATTTAGTGTAAATGTACCACTTGTGGCAAACACACCGTCTTCATTTGCAGCAGCTGAATAGTCTAAGTTAGCAAACCTAACACTTGCTTTGGGTATTCCTATTTCATTGTTTGTTCTTGTTGTAATTTCGAAGATTATCACTTCGTCACCAGCAGCTAACTTGTTTAATGGTCCGTCTTCATCGA
>CAYIHC010000042.1:0-7965 GCA_964363105.1 Candidatus Woesearchaeota archaeon
TAATCTTAGGAGTTTTAGCAGTTTCTTTAATATCCGCTTTTTCAAATTCTTATACAGGTTATCAAGTTGCCAATGAAGAAAACGTTACATGCACAGATACTGACGGAGATAACCGTTTCATAAGAGGAGATGTTGTGGGTATAAATATTACAGGAAATTATAATCTCACAGATTATTGTATATGGGGGATTCGGAATTATGTCAATGAAAGAACTTGTTTAACCAATGGTCAACCTTCTACAGATATTTTATTCTGCCCCGATGGTTATAGCTGTTCAAACGGTGCTTGTATTCCAGAATCATCAGCAGCTATATGCGCAATGTCTGTAGATCCAACAACAGTAAATGGGGGAGGCAATACAACTCTAAGATGGGATACTATTGATGCAACAAGCTTTTCTATCGATGGATATCCAGAGCCGCTATTGGGACAAAGGATAAAGACAGGATTAAATCAAACAACTACTTATTTAGGTGAAGCAAGAGGTCAAGGTGGAACAAGCACTTGTCAAACAACTATAACAGTTACACAACCACCAGTTATAACCCCTACATGCACAGACACAGATGGAAATGATACATTTACAAATGGACATGTCTTTGGTAGGGATTTGAATGGGGAGACATATGATATTCCAGATCTGTGCGTTGGCGGGTATGGGCACAGGGACAGGCTTTCTGAAAAAATCTGCGTAAATGATAGTAGGCATTATACTCGTTACTATGTAGATTGTCAGTATGGTTGTTCAAACGGAGCATGTGTTATAAACACCCCTACATGCACAGACACAGATGGTAATGATAAATTCATTAAAGGAAATGTAACGGGGCAAAATGAAACAGGAACCTATAATCTTACTGATTTTTGTTTTGGTTTTGGCACAAACATATTTTCTGAAAGAACTTGTTTAAACAACGGTCAGCCTTTCACAGATACCCTGCTTTGTCCAAATGGTTGTTCAAATGGTGCATGTAATCCAGCACCAGTCTTAACATGCACAGACACCGATCCAAATAATGATGTTTATATCAAGGGTAAGGTTAAAGCTTCAGGTGTAGGTTATGGTTATCTACTTGCAGATGTATGCTCCGGAAGTAAAAATGTTAAAGAAAGATATTGTGGTGCAGATAAAAAGCCGAAAGATTTAATTAAAACTTGTCCAAACAACAAAAAGTGCATACGAGCTAAAGGTATCTGTCAAAAATAATTTCTCATTAATTAACCTTTTAAATACTGTTTATTGATAAATTTAATGAAATTCAGGAAATTAAGAAAATTACTTCCAGTCATAGGTATTTTAATATTTATTCTTATAATTAGAAAATTAGACTGGCAGCAGATTACACATTCTTTTGAAAATATCAAACCTTTATTTATACTATTATCGGTTTTATTAGCCCCAATTTTAATATTTTTTCAAACCCTAAAATGGGCCTTAATATTAAAAAAACAAGATATTAATCTCCCTTTATGGGATTTAATAAAAATACAAATTATAAGCGCATTTTATGGGGTTATAACTCCTGGGAGATTGGGTTATTTCATAAAAATACTCTATTTAAAGGAAAAAGCTAAGATTTCAATAGCAAAATCACTAACCTCAATAATAGTAGACAGATTAATAGACTTTATGGTGGTTTTTATCTTAGGTGCAATAGGTTCAATAGTTGTTATTAATTATTATGCAAACATAACTTCCCATATTATTGTAGCAGTAATAACTCTATTCGCAATAGAAATAATATTTGCAAGCAAAAAAGTCCAGCATTTTTTCTTAAGAAACATAGTTAAATTTATTATACCTCCAAAATTCAAAACACAGGCAAATGACTTTTTCAGTGAATATTTAGAGCACTCTTTAAACCCATTTAAGCAATATTCAAACCTATTATTAACATTATTTGTTTGGGTTTTAATCTACACACAATTATACTTAGTTGCATTATCTTTTAACATAAGAGAAATAAATTATCTATACTTCTTGATTATCCCCCCTATAGCAACAATGGTAAGCTTAATTCCAATAACAATATCAGGTTTAGGAACAAGAGAAGCTACTTTAATGGGATTATTCTCTTTATTCAGAATTCCAGCAACTAAAATCTTCTTAATGTCCCTATTGAACACTCTTATAGGCACAATAATAGGATTAGTTGGGGGCTTTTTCGCTTTAAGAGAAGAAAAATTAATTGAAACAGTAAAAGAAGAAGCAAAAAAATGACATATACAATCTCAAAAGAAGTAGATAAAATCGTAGAGCAACAATTAGAAGTAATTAAAAGAATAATATTGGAAAACTGCAGTCCAAAATCAATTATCTTATTTGGAAGCTATGGCAAGGGTGAAGGGACAATATTCAACAATAAGCCATTTAATGATTATGATATCTATTTAGTAGAAGACAAGAAAAGAGATGATAAATTTTACGAAGATCTAGGGAAAAAAGCCTCAAAAGAAATAGGTTTTGGTGGTGAAGAATTTATTGAAACATTAAATGAATCTTATGACAGAAACAGATTTTTTCATGTAGACATAAGAGGATTACAATATAATAAAATAAATAAACTAAAAAAAGGCCAGAGAACATTCGAAATAAAATATGCTTCTAAGATCTTATACGGTGAAGATGTAAGATCTAAAATAAATATAAATGAATCAGATGTTTCATTATCAGAAGCCTGGAGGCACGCTTTCAATAAATCCTGCTTATTATTGTTGTCAATGAATAAAGAAAGATTTAACAATAATTTTCAAAAAGATGAAAAATTAATAACAGCTTATTACTCAATAAAAACGTTTTTAGCCTGTTGCGATATTTTACTAATATTAAGAAACAGATTTAAGCCGACATATAGTGAAAGAAATTATTTATTCAAAGAACTTTACTCAAGCGAATTCCCGGATTTAGTTAAAAAAATAGATTTTGCAACTAAATTAAAACTAAACTTTCAAATAACTAAAATAAAAGACGTAGTTAAATTCTGGAAAGAAGCAAGAGATTCCTTATATTTTACAATTTATCTTCTGGCAAAAACTTTGGGAATAGAAGAAAAAGACAAGGTTAAATTAATGAAAGGAATATACAAAAAACTACCATTTACTTACTTTGATCCATATATCATTTCACATAGATTTTTCCCCGCACAGTATTTCTTAAATCTAAAATATTACCTAAGAACAAAACACTTTAGAACATTAACAACATGGCGTGATCCAGGTATTAGAATATTTTTTCCAGCTTTTTTATTACTATATGCAATAGAATCAGAGGAAGAATTTAAAAACCTATCAACAGAAATTAGGGATTATTTACATAAATTAGCCAAAATAAATGAAGATACATTTGAAGACTACAGAAAAGCAGCCTTATTTGCCTACGGAAAATACTACACACAAAAATTGATTTAGTTGTAGTCCCTAAAACAGAAAAGTTTATAAACTTGTAGTCCCTAAAACAAAAATGTATCTTGAAAAAAAGAAAATAAACGGAGAAGTATACAATTACCTAAAACTGTCAATCAGACAGGGTAATAAAGTTAGAACTAAAACTGTTGTGTATTTAGGTAAGGATAATCTATCAAAAGAACATTTAAAAAGCTTAATTGCCAAATATAAAACAAAGGAGCAAAAGATAAAAGAGGAAACGTTAAAAGAATTTATGTCAGAAGAACACAAAATTATAGAAAGCTTTCTATCAGAATCTGAAATATCTAAACTTGAACAAATTAAAAGTATTTTCAGAAAAAAAATTAATAACTTAGACAAGCAAACAAAACAAGATATGTTTAATGATTTCTTGGTAGTCTACGCATACAACACCAATGCTATTGAAGGCAACACTTTAACTTTAAGAGAAACTGACTTATTATTAAATAAAGGGATAACTCCTGAAGGAAAAACCTTAAGGGAGATTAATGATCATTTAAACGCAAAGAAAGTATTTGATCTTATCTTAAATAATGAATTAGAGATAAACCACGAAAATATCATAAGGCTACATTCATTATTAATGGAAAATATAGATCAAAGAGTTGGCGCTTACAGGTCTTTTAATGTTAGAGTGATTGGTGCTAGATTTGAATCCACACCCGCAGAATTCGTAAAAGCAGATATGGGTATATTATTAAAATGGTTTGAAAAAAATCAGAACAAGATGCACCCTTTAGTAACAGCTTCGATTTTTCATCATAAATTTGAAAAAATACATCCCTTTTGTGATGGCAATGGAAGAACAGGAAGAGCATTATTGAACCTTATTTTACTAAAAAATAACCTGCCACCATTAGTAATCTCTGATGCACAAAGAAAAAAATATTATGAAGCTTTATCATCTGCAGATAACGCAGATTTAACAAAAATACAGCCCGAACATGAAAAAATTGTAAAATTTTGTTACTTATCTCTTTTGAAAACTTACAACACAATATTTAACCGATGGGGTTAATGTAGTCCCTAAACGAATTTATAACTAAAAATTGTAGTCCCTAAAACCAAGAGTAACATTTAAAACCCATCAATTTTAAGTTTATCTTATGATTTGCATATTTATAGACGCATTAAAGCCGGAATACTTAGAAAAAACAGTTTTTCTAAAAGAATTAGCAGAAAATAACCTTTCAGGTAACTTAGAAGTAACATTTGGCTTTACCTCAATTATCCCCTCTTTCTTAACAGGCTGCTATCCAGACACTCACAGAAAAATTGATTTATTTGACTTAGATCAGGAATCTAAGAAAAAATCAAAATCTAAATTTTTAGTAAACCTAAAGTTATTAATGAAAAATAAAAGGTTCTTTTTTACCCCTTTGAACTCAGAATACTACAACAATTTCAGGGTTTCACAGGAAAAAGCCTGGCCCCAAAAGGATTCTTTATCAGTTAAAACAATATTTGATATCTTGGAAGAAAACAACAAAAAATTTATTTCAATAGATTGGCCGAATATTTTCATAAACAGAAAGCCAAAATTATTTATTAAAAATGACTGCAAAACAGTTCTGGAATTAACAAAAAAATTATTCAACAAGCATAAACCTGATTTTCTTTTTGTTCACTTCTTAGACTTGGAAATTGCACACAAAACAGGAACATTAAGTGAAGAAGTTAAGCAAAAATTAAGTGAAATCGATAACGCTGTAAAAGAATTATCTTTATTAGACAACGATTTGATTATCTTTTCAGATCACAGCATGGATGAAGTAAGAGAATCATTTAATCTAAAAGAAGAATTAGACAAGCTAAATTTAAAATTTGGCCATGATTTTACTTATTTTTTAGGCTCAACATTTGCAAGATTTTGGTTTAAATCCTCAGAAGCAAAAAAATCAGTTGAAATATTATTAAGAAGTCTAAATGAAGGAAGGATAATTAACTTTAAGGAATATAATCTTCCAAAAACATGTGATTTAATATTCTTGGCAAATTATGGTATCATCTTCAAACCAAACTTTTTTAATACAGGCTATAATGCAATGCACGGCTGGGATCCAAAAATACAAAAAACTGTATATATAGTAAGAAACCTAAAAGGAAAAAAAGACGCACATATAGTGGATTTATTGCCTACGATTTTAGATATTTTAAAGATAAAAAAGCCTAAGATAGACGGAAAATCATTGATTTAAGAAGTGGTAGCCCTTTACTCTTTCTACATACCTTTCTTTTGGTTCAAAAGGTTCAACCAGATTATCAGGTAACGATTCAACAACCTGAATAACAAAAGGCCATAATATTTTAATTTCGTTTTCTGTTAAAGGTGCAGTCGAACATATCTCTCTAGCTTGACCTTTCTTTTTTCCTCTTTGAACACCTATGTCTATTGCCTGATTACTCATAAGTTTTTCCTTACTTCTCAAAGATTCCTCAAGATGTATGGGCGTATTCCCATTCTTTTTAACCCCCTCCAATAAATCTCTATCCTCGTCGATACAAGTTCTTAGATTTTTTAGTCTATAAAATCTAACATTTAACTGATGGAGAATATCTAAAAAAAGTCGGACATCTAGTCGGTCATAAAAAGTTAAGTTAGCATACCATTCTTTTTCGGCTAAAGGTGTAAATCTAGCCGACTTGATCACTTGTTCCTCTCCGCTATATTGATATAGATGGGTTATTTCATATTTTCCAATACTTTTTAGTTCCCACATGAAATTTAAGAAATACAATGTTTTTAAAAGAGTTTCCTTACTATTATTATCTTAATTTTTAATCCATAAACCATTTAAATCAAATTTTGAAGTTTTAATAAAATGAAGGTATTAGTAACAGGCGGAGCTGGTTTTATTGGTAGTCATACTATTAAGGCTTTATTAGAAAGAGGAGATGAAGTTGTATGTATAGATAACTTAAATGATTACTACAACCCAAAATTAAAAGAGCATAGGTTAAAGCAGTTTGAATCTAATAAAAACTTTAAATTTTATAAGGAAGATTTAGCAAATGTTGAAAAATTAAAAAAAATCTTGGATATAGAAAATCCTGAAAAAATAATCCATCTAGCAGCAAGAGCAGGTGTAAGAGAATCAGTAAAATATCCCTTGTTATATGAAGAGGCAAATATCAAAGCATTAGTTGCTTTATTGGAGTTATCAAAAAACATCAAGAATTTTGTTTTTGCTTCCACATCAGCGATTTATGGAGATTCAAAGGAAATCCCATTTAAGGAATCACAAACAATTGGTGCTACACAATCATTCTATGCAGCTTCAAAATTAGCAGGGGAAAATATCTGTCATTATTATTCAGAAGTATTCAATATACCAATTACTTGTTTAAGATTTTTCACAGTTTATGGTCCTTCTACACGTCCAGATATGGCTTTATTTAAATTTACACATAGGATTTTTCACGGAAAAGAAATTGATGCTTACGGTTTCGGAAAATTAAAAAGAGACTTCACTTATGTGACTGATGTTGTCGCTGGTATTTTACTTGCTTTAGACAAAAACTTAAAATTTGAAATAATTAATTTAGGCAATGAAAATCCTCACGAAGTAAACTATTTAATCTCTTTAATAGAAAAAAATCTAAATAAAAAAGCAATAATAAACTATGTTCCAAAACCAGCAGGAGATGTAGATATAACTTATGCAGATACCTCAAAAGCTAAAAACCTATTAAACTACAAACCAAAAGTCCAGATAGAAGAAGGCGTTAAAAATTTCGTTGAATGGTATGTAACTGAAGGCTCTAAATTCTTTCCAGCAGAATCTATACAAAAATAGGCAGGTCATGATGAAATTAAAATTACAGAGGGAGAATAAACAGATAACTGACATTGTAACTAATTCTATTTCTGAACACAAACAGAAGAAATTCGTTGAAGCAAGTAGATTATTCAGAAAGAGAATGGATGAAAAAGGAATCAGCCTTAAAGAATTACTAAAAACGTCAAGAAAGATAAGGGAAGAGATTGCAGATGAACAGTTCAAATAGTCAACTTAATTTTTCTATTTCTCTTAATCTATTTATCACAATCACACTCCATATCTGGCCGTATAGGAACAATCCAACGAGCACTCCTCGTTCCTTCAAATTGATGAATCCAATAAACTGGTGTTCCGGGTTTTTTCTGATTCAATGAGCCATAATATCCATCTATTAATTCTTGTTGTGTGATTTGAGGTGCAGTTTCAGAAAAAGGAACATCCTCGCAACAATATCTTTTACTACATCCATTAATTAAAACTATCCCAATTAAAAGTAGAATTATAAATAATAGTCTATTCATACAAACCTATAATTTTGACAACTATTTAAATCTTGCTTTTCAATTAACTTCTATTATATTCATAAATTATTAACAAAGGTGCACCGCCTTTCTCACAACCAGGCTCCTGACAATATGCCTTTACAGGCCCTAATAAATTTGGATATCTTTGCCCCACAGTATAAGCCCATTGTGGAGTAAATCCGGGCTCATAAACAGAAACTACAACATATTTTGGATTTATCTCTTTAAGTTT
>CAYIHC010000043.1:0-7912 GCA_964363105.1 Candidatus Woesearchaeota archaeon
TATCTCTTTAAGTTTATCAATAAAGATCGTCTCATTCTCTCTGCATTTATTGTCTTCACAAAATGGAAAAGTATTCCTCTCAGAATAATACATATTTTGATATTTTGAAGCACTTATTACGTTATCTTTCGAAGAGCTTCTTTCACTTATCCATTCTCCTGCATATTTTGTTAAATCAAAGGTAGTCGCTCTAGCTTTTATCAGCTCATCTGCTGTTTCTAACTGGCTGTTTGCACCATAACCAAGAATTAATAAAATTATAGCATAAGCTACCCATTTTGAATATTTGAAATTAATATATTTTTCAAACAAATCTTTAGCTTTTATCAACAAAAATCCAATAATTAAAAAGGCAATTGGAAATGATGGTATAAAGTATCTATCTTCTAAACCTCTGTTAAATGTTAAACCGAAAAACAACCAAGGCATCAGTAGCCATAATACAACAAAAATCTTTTTTATTATCTCCTTATCTCCTTTCCATATAAAATCATATCCTAAAACGATATCCAATCCGTAAACAACTAATCCAATTAGTAATAATATAAAAAACAACCCTTGAAAACTACTAAGTATTATTGCCGTATTTTCAATAAACCCTTTTAATCCGCCGCCTTCAAACCTTCCAGTTCCAACACCACTATAGGTTTTAATAGGATTTTCAAATGTCAATAAATAAAAAATAAAAGGACTCATTGCGATTACTATTAATAACAAAGTAACATAAACTTTTTTGTTCAAAAATATTTTAAACTTATCTTTCAAAAACAAGTAAACAACAAAAGGAACTACCATCATTATCATCTGCGATCTTGTAAACCAGCTTAATCCAAAAAATAACCCGCTCAAGGCAGACATTTTCCAGTTGCCGTCATTAACAAATCCTTTAATAAAGAAATAAACCGCAGCCAAATAAAAAGTTGTAGCTACGATCTCTGTTAAAAATCTCGCAGTATAAAATAAATGCACCCAGGAAACCCCTAAAATTAAACTACCTATTATTCCTGCTTCCTTGTTAAATAATTCTTTTCCTATTAGATATGTTAACCAAACTCCAATAATACTAAACAATAAAACTGAAAAATGTAATGCAGTATCATTGCCTCCAAAAGATAATATTAATCCCCAGAACAAAGAAGTAAAAAAAGGTCTTCTCGGATTAAAAGTATATTGTGATAAGCTCTCTCTTAATTCTGAATCTGCAATTACCTTTGCACCGGTAGTATAGTCTGCCTCATCCCACCACTGAGCTACATTTACATTATAATAATTAAATCTCAAAACTAAGGATAACAACAAAACTAAGACAAATACAACATTCCTCCAGTCACTAAAATACCTCTTTAAAACTCCAATTATATCTCTTTTTCTTTCTTCTATATCCGACATTTTATTCATTAATCTTAAGCCCTTTTTATTATTTGTGGTTGTATATCCTACAATAACAAAATCTTTAAATATAAGCTTTACAGCACTTGTAAAGAAATGGATCAGATTCAGGAAACAAATAATAGTAAAGCACCAAAGTATTTTCTTTATATCCTCGGAATTTTAATCATCTTAGGCTTTGTTTATGTAATCTATTCAGCAGTAGGTAGTGGTTCTGGTGAATATGATGCCTTTGCAAAATGTTTAACAGAGAATGGTGTTAAATTCTACGGTGCTTACTGGTGTCTTCATTGCACAAACCAAAAAGAAATGTTCGGTAAGAGCTTTAAATATCTTAAGTCAGTAGAATGTTCATTGCCAAATAATGCTGGTCAGACAAAAGAATGCAGTGATGCAGATATTAAAGGCTACCCAACATGGGAATTTAAGGATGGCCAAAGAATGTCTGGCAAATTATCATTTGAACAGTTAAGCCAATTAAGTGGATGTAAACTTTAGTAAAATGGACCCAATTATAAAAAAAGCAATAATATTGTCAATTATCTTTGGTATTCTATCAGCTGCAGTTACAACAATAGTAATCCAAAAACTTAGCAACAATGAAAATAACCTAATTAAAGAATTTTATTCAGTTGAAAATGCCGTTCATGTAAGTCCACATTCAATAAGAAAATCAATGGACAAGGGAGAAAATACTTTTATTTTAGTTGACTTAAGGAGCAGTGAAGAATATGAAAAAGAGCATATTGTTGGTGCAGTAAATATTCCTGCTTACAAAGACCCAGATACTTCTGCTTATGGTGATGTTGAAAGGATTGTTAATTCTTTTAAGGATTTAAAAACAAAAAATCCAAATAAAAATATAGTTGTTTATTGCTATAGTATCCCTTGCATGACAGGTAGAAAAATCGGGAAATTATTAACAGAAAATAATATCTATGTAAAGCATTTAGGCATTGGATGGAATGAATGGAGACATGACTGGACAGCATGGAATCACGAGCACGAATGGGATATTACAAATGTTAAGGATTATATCTCAGTTGGAAAAGAACCAGGAACTCCAAAAATAAATTTAACTTCTAAAGCCTGTCCCATAGAAGGAAGTCTAGGATGTTGAACATTTTAATCTAAATATTTTTAAAACTTTACCATTAACATTATTAGTATAAACTAAATCCAGCTCTTTAAAATTACCATTTAACAATTGTTTTAATTGTGGTCTTAATTTTTCTAAATATCTTGAATCTACAACTAAAAAATCAACATTGTTATTGCACCCATATTTTATCGTATCTTCATAATCCGCATAAGGCAAGTAAACAAATCTCCCTTTGGAATAGAAGCTGACAAATGGTCTTCTTTCCATTATTGTTTTTCCTTCTCCAATATTATCTTTTAACCATTCTCCCGCTATCTTATGTTCAATAGGTTGGTCTTTCTTCTCGTAGTTACTATCAACAACTTGATTTACAAACAAAACCATAACAATCATCAAAACAGCTAATAAGACTGTTATAAACTTATAATTGAGTTTATTATTTAAATTCTCAAGCCTTGTAATCCCTCTGCTTACTCCTATTAACAATATAGGAACACCAATTAATAACCACCGGCTTTCATTTCCAAATACGGGAGAGATTAAAAGAGGATATAACAAAAATATTAATAAATAAATCTCCAAGCCTCTGTCTTTCTTTTCCAGTAAACCATAAATTAATATCAATAAAAATACAATTGGAAATATTGTAGTAACAAAATTAAATACTAAACTTACAAAATTTGAAAAATATCTTTTAGCAAAACCACCAACATCTTGTAATATGTAAGTGCTTGTGCTTGTATCTCCTGTAAAATTATATGGATTTAATCTTATCCTATTTTTCTCTTCATTTAAGGAAAATAAATTCTTCTCATACTCATCTGTAAATACCTTATATTCCCTTTGTAAGTATGTAAACCCGCCTTTTGTTGTTATCTGCCATTTCCCGGTATTTTCATGAATAAAATAAAGCCACGGCATAGACACAAGTAAAAATACAATTAACATTAAACTTAACTTCAAAATTCCTTTAAATTCATATTTCCTATATACAAATAAATAATAAAGAACGAAAACAAACGGAATTAAAAATCCTTCAGGTCTTGTTAAATAGGAAAAGGAAAATAAAATTCCAGTTAAAACATACATCCATATTTTTTCTTTTTTTAAGCTCAACCAACCAAAATACAACCCCGTAGTTAATAAAAACAAATACAAACTGTCGTTATATGTTAAAGTTGAAACATAAACAAGAATTGTATAAGAAGCTGTCAAAATAGCAGCAATATAAGCCTCTTTCCTCGAATATATCCTTTTTGTAAATAAATAAACAGGAATTAGCAGTAAAGCACCAAATAAAGCACTTATTATTCTAGCACTTAATACACCATCTTTAATTAAACTATCCAATAATCCAATAGCAATTGGCATTCCAGGTGTTAAATTTGTATTCAGGTTATTCTCTAAGTCCCTATACAATCCATTTTCAATTAAGTTCTTCCCTAAAGAAATATAATAAGCCCCGTCTAATTCAACTACATTATGCAAAGAAAAGAACATAAATCTTATTAAAAATGCAATTACTACTATTAGTATTATCCACAAAACTTCCTTCTTTGTGATTATCATAAAATAAAGGAATTAAATAAACTTTAAAATCTTTCTAAAAATCAAAATTAAGAGAATCTTCAAACTCGCCAATAGGTATCGGGTTTATTCAATACCATTCACAATTAGGAGCCCTTCCAATCCTCTTTAATATTTGCCAACCTTTAGGGATATCAACAGAACTTTTAAAGACCCAGCACTTTCCTGTTTTAGGATCTACTGCATTAACAACATTTTCACTTCCTTCGGTGCTATCCATATAATTCGTGCTACCTTCATATTGATTAATCCACCATTCACAATTAGGAGCCCTTCCAATCCTCTTTAATATTTGCCAACCTTTAGGGATATCAACAGAACTTTTAAAGACCCAGCACTTTCCTGTTTTAGGATCTACTGCATTAACAACTTGATCAACTGCATTATTTTCTTCACCAACAACACCTCTACATACGTTTATGCATTCTTTGTATCTTCTCAAATTATTTGCTGATGTATCTTTTTGTTGTAGGATTAAATCACATTTTTTATTACAGGTATTTACATTCCCTTTCCCTACCTTTTTAACAGCTTCCCCTGTAAGGTTATCAATGTTTCCAAAAATAACAAAACCCACAATTAATAAAACAAAAACCAACAAAAATAGCTTATTATTGTCCATTATGATTCACCTCGTTAATTTTTTAAAATTTAGTGTTTTTCGGTATATATATATATCTTAGGAAATATATCTTAGAGAATACAAATACCTAACTTTAAAAATCAAAATCCAGAGAATCTTCAAGAGCGCTTAATTCCTCATCATCAATATCCAAATCTTCTAATTCATTAAGATCCCCTTCTAATCCCCCATCATCTAAATTTAAATCCTGAGTCTCTTCTGTCGTGGATACATCTGTTTGTGCTTTGCTAATTGGCCTGCATCCAGCTAAAATCAAGAAGAAAATAAAAAAAGTGATTACTAAGGTAGTTTTAGTCTTCTTCACTTTCATCACCTTCTTTGTTTATTGTTATTCCCAATCTGACTAACTCCTGCCTTATTTCTACCAAGATCTTTTGCGCAGATTTTAATTCATCATTGATCTTTCGGGTTATTTCATTAACTGCCTTATTAACATCTTTTAACTCATCAACATCTACCCCAGTTTCGGTTAAAGCTGCATACTCCTTCCTAAGTTCGCCTTCATAATCCTTAATGTTGCTTTTATGCGATAGGAATTCGTTTACTAACCCATCTAAGGTGCTAACATCCTTCCCTTGTTCTTTAGCATTTGTAACACTCGTTTTTATTTTACCAGCAATGTTCTCAAGTCTTACATCTATCCATCTCAAACTGCTTCCAGCCAGAAACATCTTTTCTATTTTGATGAAATGCCTAATCTCGTTAGTAAAATCCTTAACACTTCCATGCATTTTCATTAACTCTTCTTTATTGGTCTCATCACTTATGGACCTTATTTTCTCTCTCAGCGCATTAACCTTCCCGATTTGCTCTTCTATCTTGCTGAATATTAACGCCTTTTCCTCAGGTGTTGCCCCCTTATTATTTTGCACCTTAGCCTTTAACCTCTCTAACTGCTTTTCAATAACATCAAGCATATTATCATAGTAATTCTTTACATCCCCTTTGAAATCCATGAATCTTTTCTTGCAATCTCCACTATTCTTACCCTTACACTCTTTAACCTTAGTTGCCATCTTCTTAATCTTAGCATTGTCTTCCTTTACTTTCTTTAACATTTCAGGCATTTTTTCAGCCTCAGCCTTACTGTCTTTAACCAATTCACATTCTGGCGCTCTTCCTATTCTCTTTAATATTTGCCAACCTTTAGGGACTTCAACAGAACTTTTAAACGCCCAGCACTTCCCTGTTTTAGGGTCTACTGCATTAACAATTTTGGAATTATCAATTTCACTAGAAGATGCACAGCTATTTACTTTTTTCCATCCTTTTGGAACATCACAGGGTGTAGAAAACTCTTTACATTCTTTATTTGCAGGATTAATTGCAGGTGTTATAACCTGTATACATACCATTCCATCACTATTTCTTTTTTCATTATACTCTTCAAGAAAATGTGCACTAACAAAAGGCACTAAACTAATTAATAACAATCCAACCAAAACCAAAGTTAATATTTTGTTTTTCATTTTAATCCCCCTTAATCTTTAGTTATTTAAAGATTATTAAAGTAGAGTAGCTATTGAACTATATAAACAAACTTTCATTAAGCTTTCTAAAAATACTTTACAAAGCTTTACAACACTTAAAAAAGCTTTAATTTTACTTCTTTAACAAAAATAAATCAAATTTAGTTAGATTATCCTTAATTTATTAAACCAATATCTCCATGCGGGCTCTAAATTTAATCTTTTAATCTCTTCTCTAGAATACCAATTAATAGATTTAGCCTCTCTTTCATTTCTCTTTAGCTCTCCACTAACTTTACAATCAAAAATATACCAGTAATGGACTTCAACACCCTTACTGCATTTATTATCTTCCACTTCCCCATTAGTTACTAATTTTAAACTTTCAACTGTTAACCCTGTTTCCTCATTTACCTCTCTTCTTATTGCCTTTTCAGTAGCTTCATCACTATCTATATGTCCTGCAGGACAGGCAAAGCCATAAGGCGGCACATTCCTGTCTATTAACAAGTATTTATTGTCTTTTTTAATTAAAGCCCCAACAGAATAATGCATTTCTTTTCCCTTAGAAGATTTCCCTGTTTTTAGTCCCGACATAAAAATTATTCTAATAAAATCATTTATATGGGTTTTGGTTGAACTAACTGTGAGTTGGATAAAATCTTCCATCACTGGAAAAGCCTAAGAAATTTAGACTATCAACTTGTTCACCTTCCCTAATACCAAACGCTCTTCTATAAGCTTCTCTATTCAGTAACTTGTGCACTTTCTCTTCTGCCTTTATTCTGTCCCCCATCATTAAGATAGCTGGAGAATCTCTGTTCCCCCCGACGAGCTCGCTCAAGCCCCTTCCAGGGTGAAAATAAATACCCTCTCCGAGGTTTATAGCACCAAGAATATCTTTGCTATGTTCAAGTTTAATCCCTAATAGTATAGTTAAACTTTCTTTTGCTCTTCCCCGTATAACAGCTTCTGCTAGGTTACCTAAGACCTTGCTTACTCTTACGTCTTTGATACCAAACACATTTAAATAATCTAAGTTCATTTTAATTTTACACCTTCTAAACCATTTTTAAACCTTTCTTTTCTCTTCAGTAGTCAAAATTTAAAGAAACACTTTTAAATAAAACCATCTTAAAGAAAACATGAATTACAAAATTTCATTGTTTCTGATAATAGTAATAATAACGTCTTCAATGGTTTTAGCAGCAGAAATTACAGGAAAAACATATTCTCCAGAATTAAAATTATTAAAAAATGTTGTAGTTGAAATTAATACTCAACCAAAACAAATTATAGTTACAGATCCATCTTATTCCTTTACAGTTTCTCCAGGAACTTATGTAATAAAAGCAAGATATGAGAACGAAGAAGAATATTACTTAGAGGAAAACATCACAGTAAAAGAAGAAGGTAAATTTTCACATGATTTAATCTTATTTTACAATCTAGAAGATGAAGACCTAGAACTTCCAGAATTAGACGATTTAAATTTACAAAAACCAAGATCAAACTACATAATTTATCTCTTATTCATAATTGCAATAATTATTGGATTTTTCTCCCAAAGAATCTTTAAAATAAAATCAAAAACAAAAGAATCAACAACAGAAGGCGAAGTTAAAGAAATTCAAGAAGAATTAAAAGACGATTTAAAATTAGTATTGGAAATATTAAAGAACAATAATGGAAGAATAAATCAAAAAGACCTAAGAAAGCAAT
>CAYIHC010000044.1:0-7817 GCA_964363105.1 Candidatus Woesearchaeota archaeon
AAAAGTTTCAATCCTCTTTCTTAACAATCTTAACAACACCTTTCTTTATTTTTATAAGAACTTCATCATCATTAATGAAATTAGCCATTTTACTAATAGAAGAAGGTAACTTAATAACACCTGCTTTAATATTCAAATTAGTTACAATCTCATCAATCTTTTCCCCAACATGACTTACACTGCTTTCTTTTTCCCTGTATTCCTTGGTTTTATTATACAAATATTCAGCAATTAATTTAGCAACATTCTTCTTAGTTGCCATGCTTATCCCTTCTAAACTAGGACTTAAATTAACCTCTAAAACATAAGCCTCTCTTCCAATCAACATATCAACACCACAAATTTCACTTCCAACACATTTAGCAGCTCTTATCGCTACTTGCTCTTGATCAGAATTTAATTCAAAATTTTCCCCTATACCACCCATATGTATATTAGCTCTTAATTCCCCTTTTGAAGCCTTTCTTTTCATGCATGCAATTACTCTATCGCCACAGACAATTGCCCTTACATCACATATCTCATCGCTTGAACTTTCAATAAATTCTTGTATTATAAATGGCTGATTAAATACCTGCAAGGCGTCTATTATAGATTTAGCACTCTCTAAAGTATCAGCAAACATAACTCCCTTTCCATGAGTTCCTGAAGGAATCTTGATTACAATTGGATACTGCACCCTTTCAAATACCTTCTTCGCTATATTTCTAGATTCAACTAAGTAGGTAGTTGGTATTGGAACATTATTTCTTCTCAAAAACAAAGCAGTTAAGAATTTATCATGTGCTAAACTAAAAGAAAATGGCAATGTAGGCAAATAAGTCTTGTTCAAGTAAGATTCAGCAATTGCAGATTGAATATTGGTATATTTATGTGAGCCTCTTATATATACACAGTCAAAATCCTTTAATTTATTTCCATCAATATTTAATTCAACGTTTTTTGTTTTTAAACAAATATCTGTCTTTTTAATATGAATCATGCTGACATCTTTAAACAATTTACTTCCCTCTTTTAAAATCTTTAAACTGCTGCTTCCGCCCAAGCTAAATATTGCTAACTTCATTTTGATGGATCAATTAAGAAACCTTTTTTTAATGTTCTTACTCCTATTAAAACAGAATAACTCATATGGCTTCTTTCAGCTATATTAAACAAAGCATTTATCACTTTCCCTTTTATTTTTAACTTTGCTCTTACAACATCTCTTCGGCTATAACCATTAGATGTTTTTATTCTTAATTTTCTTACTACAGGCCCTAAATTTAATTTTCTCGCTAAATTAGAAGATATAGAATTATAATTAGCCCCTGTATCTACCTTAGCCAAAACAGGATGATTATTAATTCTAACATGTTCAATTAGCCCTAAAACTTGCTTTTCTTTCATTATATTTGACATAAATAAGCATATCTTTTAAATCTATCCCATAACTCCGCAGTAACATTTATATAGGTAAAAAGTAGAAACATTTATATATAAAAATAATTAACTACTATCAATTAAAAAAGAGGCTGATAAGTGTGAAAACTATACTCAAAGGATTGTTATTATTTGTTATTATAAGTATTTTAGCAAGCATTTCTGCTTCTGCTCTTATTGATGGGAATATCTCAGCTTCAATAAGTCCCGTCAATAACAGTGTTTTAACAGGAACAGTAACGTTTAATGTTACGCTCAACACTAGCCTAACTGGTGAGAATGTAACTAAGATAAACTATACTTTTACAAGGGTTGATGGCCCCGGTATTTTACCCGTATTATTGTGTACCAATGCTACAGAAGGTGTAAGCAGAAATAATATAACTCAATGTACAGCCGATACAACAGTTATACAAGACGGTATTTATAATGTAACAATCACAGCTTATAATGCATCTACAAATGCCACTTTTGCAGTGCTTAGAGTTTCAAATGTAAGTCTTGAGAATTATGGGCCAAGAGTTATAATAAGCTCCCCTGGAAACTCAAGCGGTGGTTCTGGTGGTGTTAATGATACTATTTTAGTGAATGCTGATTTTATTAACAGACAGTTTGAAATTAACTTCACATTAAGAGACGAACCTGCAGCAAATAATAGGACAGGTTTTTGTGAATTAAGAATTACAAAACAAGCAGCAACATCAAACAACTTAAGCGATATTGCTGTAAACAGTCTTGTAATATTCAACAAGACATTACTAATATCTAATGGAACAAATGTTACGTTTAAGGTTCCATCCAAAAATATACTACTGAATGGGTCACAATCTTCTTATCAGGTTCACTGTAGAAATTCAGAACAAGCAGTTAACTCGAATAAGAGTTTAGTCCAGAACTTAACAGTATCTGACGTGGTATTGCCTGATAATATAAGTTCACCTGTGTTCAAAGATAAGAACAATATAGTTAAAACAAAGTTCGAATTTGGTGATACAGTAACAATTTCAGATTGTTCAGGAACAGATAATGCAGATGAAGCTGTCCAGTATAATATAACAGTAAAACTACCAGGAATATCGAGCTTCACACTTACAAATGTATCTCTTCAGTTTACAGACACAAATGCTTTAGGCACTTATCAAGTAAACTGTAGTGCATCAGACTCATCTGGGAACATTAACAGCTCATTAACAGAATTTGAAATAATAAGAAAAGTAAGAGATAATGAAAATTTAATAACTGCTGAGAAACCAAAAGCAGATATAATTGTTGCCCCAGGCACAACCTCAGAAGTAGCATTATCATTACAAGGTGAAGCAAGATTAATGACAGAAGATTCAGCTTTATCTTTCAATTATAAAGGAACAACCCACACATTGAAAGTAATTGATGTTTCCTCATCTGAAGTTGAAATAGAAATAAATTCAGAGCCGATAAGATTCAGAATGAAGAAAGGGGAAACAAGAGAAGTTGATCTTGATGGCGATAGTATAAACGACATGAGTGTAACAGTTAACACTTTAATAACAAAGAAGGCAGATATAATTGTTAATTTACTAACTCAAAGAGCAAAAGAAACAACAGGTGAAAGAAAAGAAGTCACAATACCCTCAAGAACTACAAGAGAAAGCATTGATGTCAATTGGACTCTAATCTTAATTGTGATAATTGTATTGATAGTATTGGTTTTAATTATATATTACTTTAAAAATAAAGGTTCAGGTAAGGTAAATTTTAACTCAAAAGACTTAGGTGGAAGAGAAGACATTACACCCTATCAGCCTCCAGCAGGATATAAATTTCCAGGACAATAAAAATTTAATTTAAATATTTATTAAATAAAATTAAAACAATTGTTAAAAGAAGAGGGATAAAATGTCAAACACAGCAATATATGGTTCATCAGGTCCAAGAAAAAATCGCTTTAATCAGATTATCCCTATTGGAACAGATGGTATCGATAGTTACGGCAATGATCTAACAAAAAGCACTTATGATCTGATTACACCGTTCAATTTGGAAAGAAAGCCAGAAAGTAAAGGAATTTTTGACAACTTAGAATTAGAGGAAAGACCAAATAGTTCTCCAAAAAAATCAAATTTTATGAGTTTATTATCTTCAACAGGCACAGATTCTCAAGGTGTTTATCAAAAACCATCTAAAGAATATTGGAAAAAATTCAAAGCCGTTGGAAGCAAAGGTTGGAGTGGTATGAAATCAGCAGGATCTGGAATGGTGCAAGGCTATAAAGATTACAACAAAGATAGACCCCCAGCAAAAACAGGCGTAGGAAAAATATGGCGAGGTCTTGGCAATGTTGTTGACAGCGCAGTTAGCTTAGCTAGTGTTCCATTAAATTTAGTGGGTTACACAACAAGAGGTTTAGTTGACGGCACAAACAGAGCATTAGAAAGTGGGCAATATGCTGTGGAACACGTTGGTGGAACAGTAGGAGAATTAGGCAGAGGAATAGGTGCAGGTCTACACAGAGGAACAAGATGGGGGAGAGCAAAAGCAGAAGGTAATTTGCTTGAAGAAATAGTCAGAAGAGAAGCTAAACATAAGCCAACAATTATGCATTATCCGAGAAATCCTTATGAATTAAATTTAATTGCTTTGATGTTTTTATTAGCATCATTTATTTCATTCACATTCTCATCATCAACTACCGGTTCTGTTGTTGGAGCTTTTTCACAAACCTCAATGCTTCCAACATTCTTAGGAATAGTATTTTTAGCAGCTTCATTCGCTCTTTTTCAAATAAAACGCAGACGTTAACTTTAAAGATTGGATATTCTAAAAAACAGTAAAACTTATAAACACTACGTATCTACTACGTATTATGAAATTCAATCATAGAGTATCAAAAGGGTCAAAATTCAATCAGATATACATACCCAATGCGTTTTGTAATAGCTTTGAAGTAGGGGATCTAGTAGAGGTAAAACTGTTGAAAAAGAAAACACAGTTGTATTACTCTGATAACCTAAAGCACCTTTCTAAATTTAAAGAGAATATTCTTAAAAGCACCTTTTCAGTATTAAACCAGATTAAGGATGTAAGTCAAGTTTATGTCTTCGGCTCTTTTCTAACAAAAACTGTAGATTATAGAGATATCGATATTCTTTTAGTAACCGATAACGCAACCTTAGAAGAGCTGGCATTTAATAAGCTTACAAAAGAGTTGAATTTAAAATTTCATATTATAAGCGTGAATGAAGATAAATTAAACCATCTTATTAAAATATGCCCGCTTGTAAGAAGCATGTTTTATTATTGCATTTCGAATAAGGAGGTTATAAGATTACCCCAACAAGAAATTGAAAAAAACCATATAATGTTCTTGTTGATGATGCCTGAGGATATTTTAACAACAAACCTAAGTAGCAAGTATTTTTATGATAGCTTAAGAAGATTAGTAACTATTGAGCAATTTTTAAAAGGAAAAGGACTAGACCCTAAACTTATTAATGAACTATTGGAAAACGCTTTAGATAAAAGCCTGATTAAGGCTTTAATGAACAATGAGCTATTGAATAAGAAGGAAATAAGTGATTTAAGATGGAGGATAAACGAAAAATTGAATTATATAAAAAAGAGGCTATAGATGGGAAAGAATAGGGTTATACAAGAATTGACGAATATTTTAACGCAATCGTTAAGACATAAGATTGGCAGTATAGTTAACCCTAATGAGTTATATACTGAAAAATATATGAAGGATGCAGAGATTTTATTTGATAAGGCAGAGAGGGTTTCAAAACTGGATAATTGGAATATTAATGATAAAATAAAGATTGGTGAGGAATTAAAAAGAAAGTTAAAATTAGAACTTGAAAGTAAAGAATTTTTAAATGAAAGAAAATTTGATATTATGGATGAAGAAATAGATAAAGCACTAAAATCCCTTAATTTAAATTCTTAAAAACTTAATTCTCAAATACTCGCTTAAAATAAACAACAATATTAAAAAAACATAATTATACCACTCAAACAACACTAAATAGCCTGCTAAATGATTAATAAATAGATTAAAAAAATTAGTCCAGAACAAAAACATAACAGCAAACATCAAAATAAACAATAAAACCTTCTTAAATTTCAAATTTTTAAATATTAGATTTAATTTTACATCAAATCTGCAGGACAATAAGAAATAAATAAATGTTAATATAACTATTAATATTAAGCTTAAAACAACCATTATTATCTGCCCATAGCCGAAGTCAGTTGGCATTAGATAATCCAATATGTTTAAAGTATCTACAATAAAGAAAGTTAATTTATAGATTATGTAAAAGTAAATTAAATTTATAATCCCAAAAAACAAGTAATATCTCTTATAATTTAAGATATCTTTAAGCTTCTTTACTTTATCACCGATAATTAACCATGAAGTCCCTATAAACAAGGTATAAAAAATTAACAAAATAAAGTTAATAATATATTGTGAACTTAATGCCTTTTTCACAATTGGTTCAACCTCAATTAAAGCATTTTCCACCTCTTCAACATTATCTTCATTTACCTCTTGATATTGTTTCAAGCCGTCATACTGTGATATTTGACTTAAATATCCGCCTAAAATAATTCTTCCAGCTGTTAAAGTTAATAATAGTATAACTATAAAGACTACATCAATTCCAATCGAATAAAAGTATTTTTTATTAATCATTTTTTATTAATTGAATATTTTTCCCCTGCAGTTTCTACATAAAACCCATTTTTATCACCTAACTGATTTAAGATACTAAAGAGATTATCCTTGTCATTAAAACGCATCTCCTCTTCAAATGGAATCATTTTTGCCAAGAGGATATTATCTTGGTCATCAAACACTTCTGCTATCTTTTTATCTTTAAATTCATAGGTATTTTCTATTAATTTTTTAAGTATATCTCTCAAAGGTGTAGGTGCCGCACTATTATAAAAATCCACATTAGAATCCAAACGAATACTTCTTAAATTCAACCTAACTAAAAGTTTAGGTTCTTTCCCTTCTTCAACCGTTTTCTCTTCTGGTTTCGGTTTACTATCTGCTTCAGCTTTATCCTTCGCTTTTTCTAAAGTTTCCTCAGACATCAACAACATATCAGACCTAATTATCTTAAACCTATCATCTTTAATTCCAACAGAAAGACCATAATTACTAAGCTTATTTAAAACATCTATAACTTTTTCTCTTTCTTTATAGCCCAAATAAAGTTTAGGGGTTTCCAGTTTCTTATCCAAAACCACAGGCTCAACATCAAACAAATCTTTAATTTCCTTTTTTTCATATCCCCTTACAGCTTTAAGAACAGAAGTTAAAAATTCCTTAAGAGTTATTTCTTTATCAAATTCACCATCAGAAGTAACAGTTAATCTCTCCAAATCAACGCTTCCACTATATCTAAGCCCTAATCCATCTCCAATCTCTCTCAAAAAGTCTCCAATTAACATTAAGGCTTTAATTCTTACTTTAGGTGTAACAGAATATACAGTTAATTTCCTTAACTCCATAAGATTCTCTTCTAATTGTTTATTACTCTTTCTTAACTCCTCAACAAACTCATTACGACTTTTCTTTCTTGCTTTTTTAAGATACTCCTCAACATCACTAAGCGTTATATCTGCTTCTTCATCTTTTATAGGTTCAAACTTCAAAGTCTTCTCACTTAAATTAATACCTCTTGCTTCTAATTCCTGACTTAAAGCTTTAACCTTATTTAAATCATTCAAACTAACACTTCTCAAATCCATCCAGCACAAACCTAGATCAATTCCTATCTTATCCTTCCCACATTCTCCAACAGGTCTCCAGAATTTTGATTCAGTATTTATTGCACCAGGATTATTAATACTGCATACTCTTACAATTCCAGTATTTGCTAAAGAAAATTTTCCAGGCAATGGCACATTACTAACAACATCTGTAAAAAATGGACTTAATCTTGGATTATCAGCAACACAGTCTCTCACATTATCTATTTTTCTCTCTGCTTCATTCTTAACAATTGCATCATTCACAAAATCAACTGCAAAAGAACTTGTTACTTTTCCAAACCCGCACTCTATTACTCCATTAATGTCAACACATACTTCATCAAGACCCTGTGCAGAAACACAATGAGTGCTTATATCTCTAAAATCATTCCTCTCAACGCTTCCACTTCTTTTATTACATTCTTCAGTAACATAAAAGAAATCACCAAATTTATTTCTTAAATAAACAGAATACTTTAATGGATACTTAACATTAGCATCATCCCCAGCATATAAATGATAAAATATATCATATCTGCTTTGTTTTTGAGTTTCATCATGTGTAAACTCTGAAAAAAATGCTGTAAACTGTGGTGGGCTTTCAGGCTTGGCTAACTGATCCACAAAATCATCAATGCCTGGAAATCTTC
>CAYIHC010000045.1:0-7806 GCA_964363105.1 Candidatus Woesearchaeota archaeon
TTCTCATACCATATGAATATGTATATCCTGATTCTAATTTATCTCTTAGCATAATTTTTGATATTTCATCAAGATGCGGATACTTCCATTCATTAAACCCAAACAAAGTCTTAATCGGCTTGCTAGTTTCAAAAAATGGCTTCTTAACAACAATCTTAAGATTTAATATTTCTCTGCATATTCTGTTGTTTTCATCCTTAAAATCAACACCTTTATCCATAATTAATTTCAATCCTTCTTTCCAGCATTCCATTGCAGTTTCTTGTATTATTTCCATATAGACACCTACGGTTTCTATCACTTCCCCCTTACTGTATGAACCTCATTAATGTTTGTTCAGTTTCATTAACTTTTTGCAAAAAGCTGTATCTGAAAAACGGTATTTTATATGTCCCTAATATAAATGAAATCTCTCTCATTATGTCTTCAGCATTGTAATTAAATTTTTTATAAAACGATATTAAATCGCCGCCATCAAATATCTCAAATATTTTTTCTTTTGTTCTTAAAATCTCCTTAACTTCAGGCTTGTAAAAATCCTTTATATCCTCAATGTAAAACTGCATATATCTAGGTTTTGAAAAGAAATTTTTAATAAACTCCATGGCTGCACATGAAAACGCTATTTTAAATCTTATTGGCATCCCACAGCTTTTATATATTGTTTCTTCATATACACAAAAGTTATTAACAACTTCTTTGGCTTTTTTAATAGCATCAATTAACATTTCCTGGTCTAAATTCTTTCTTTTCCAGCCGTAATTCCAGAATCTTATGTAATCCTTGGCTAAAAAGAAAATTTCTTTAGGCATAGATCCGTATCTTATGAAGCCGCTGAAATAATTCTCAGCTTTTCTCCTTTGAATTGAGTTTATTATTAAAAATGATTCAGATATCTTCTTCATCAACTTGTTAAATTCCTCGCCATTAAAATTGGGTTCTTTGATAAAACTATCAGCATCAACCATTACAGTGCTTTGTCCCAATGCAATTCCTTTTAATCTTCCATAAACCCCGCTTTTGTAAGTTGCCCATTCTTTTTCTGAAAAAGTATAAGGTCCTGCCTTGCCTAAAACGTAAGGTGCTTTATATACGCCTTGATTTTTAATATAAATTTCTTTTCCAAGTTTCTGATATAACTTTATCAATTTTATAAAAAAATCACTATTGTCCTGAAACTCTCTCGGCTGGACATCAAATATGAATGTTAAATTATTCAATTTCAAATCAAAAACATCTGAAATCAATTTAAACAGAAAATCAGAATTAACCAGATTAGTAAAGTCAATTATCAAACAAACTTGCCTTCCATAATCACTACATCTGCTGTTTAATTTTCTAAGAAAGTTTATAGTATCTTTGTTTATCTGCATCTCAAAATCATTAATCCCAACAACATCGTTTACATTCTTCATTGAAACAGCGGTTAATTTGTTTAGTTCATTTAAATTCTCAACCACACTGCCTTCAATTAAAACACAGTTTACTCTCTCAACCCATCCAGATTCATCTAATCTGTGGGTTATACCTCTTTCCATATAGCCTTCAATAGGCACAACAGGAACAACATCTTCAGATCCTTGTATAGTATTAGTTAAAACATCGAAGTTTAAAGTAAAATATTTTTCATTTTTTTCACCTATGGACGTTTCCTTTAATAAATCTCCTTTAATCATAGAACTAAGATAATATAATGTTTTTCTGTGTAAACTTGCCAATCCTCTCTTTGCATTTTTCTTTTTCCTTTCATCAGAAAACTTGTCATTTAAGATATTGTTTAATTTTAAGAAATCCTCAGAATAGATTCTTGAAACAACATAAGTAGTTGAAAATTCTTCTCCAGGCTTTCTCTTGAAAATATCTAATATTTCTTGCTTTTTTTCAGCCATAGCCCTCTCTCTATTAAATAATCAGATTTTATAAATCTTTGTGTTTCAGGATTTTTTTGAAACAGGTTCAGCAAATTTTGGAAATAATGCTTATATACTTTCCAGATAATATACTTAACTTAAGATGCAATATCTTAATAGCAAAAGAGGGGGTTTTAGAGTAAATAATGCTTTTATAGAAGGAAATAGCCTGTTTAAGCCAACAAACTATACAATTTCTGTTTCAGGCAATGTTCAGAAATACAACACAACAAGAAGAAAGATTGAAATCAGAAGAGAAATAAGAGACCGGTTTAGTATTTTAAAAGAAAATAGTAATGATGTTTCTTATCTAATGGAGCATCATGCAGATCTTCACGAATTACTGGAAAGAATTTTACAGATTAAACATGAAACAGGTGAATTGCCTTTGTTAATGCACTTTAGAAAGGAAAAAATGAAGAAGGTTAATTTGTTATAAGTTTTATTCCTTCTTCTTCAGGAATCAAAGCCACTTCTTTATTATTCTTAAGCTTATATTTTTCAACCAACTCTTTGGGTATTCTTAACCCAACACTTAAACCCCATTTGGAGAGTTTTACATGATATCTCTTCATAAATCTATATTTCTCTGCAACATCATGCAGCTGTTTCATTCCAACAATTTCTTCTCCGCATTCTATACATTTAAAATACTTATAACTAACACCCTCAGGTGTTTTTCCTGTCTTTTCGCTTAGCTTTCCACTACATTTTGAGCAATTGTTCATTTTTTTATCCTTTCAATTGTTATTATACAAACTTTCATTCCTTTTACTTCCCCTATACATATTACAGATCTTGTTATAAACTTCATGTAGCTCTTTCCAAATGTTTCATGTTTTCCGGTAATTATACATTTTTCAATCAAGTCAGGGCTGATTCCTCTTTGCATTGCCCTTATGAAAACATGATGCCTGATTTCTATTTCATAGCCTCTAAGATCCATTATTCCTCTTTTAATATTAATTGATATTAATTAATATTTAAACTTTTCGTTTTTGAAGAAGGTAAGCGAACAAATATATAAATTGTAAGGGGACAAAGAAACATGGAATATTCTAATTTTATATAAATATTATAATAGTTATAATAATATAAGGATAAAATATATATAATCGGACACATTATTGTTCTCTAAGATGATAACTAACCAAACAAACCAATATCTTGTAAGCATCAGTAACAAGCAGCCTTTAAAGGTAAAAGGAAGAGTTCAGAATTATGATAGCGGAAGAAAGAAGATTGAAATAAAAAAGGAAATTAGAATTATCTATGGTCTGCTTAATGAAAACGAGATTGACTATTCAATGGAACATTATTCAGATGTTACAGAAGCAGTTGAAAGATTAAAAGAAATTTATGAGGCTTATGGTGTTATTCCAACTTTATTACATTTTCAAAAGAATGTTAAAGAGGTTCAAAATGATAAAGCCTGATTTTGATTTTCTGGAGTTCAAGAGAAAACTTGCAAGAGATTATAATCTTGGTTTAGACATATTAAATGATCTAATTAAAGATGCTGAAAATTGTAAAAAAAGAGTATTAAATGTGATTAGCTTGTTAAATAAGAAATATACAGTTACGAAAACAGGAATAGGGCCAATTCTAACAAAATATGGCAGATTCTTCCAGATGACTTTTAAGATAAATAATGATGAAAGGTATAATTTATTAACTAATATAAAGCGAATAGATTTATGATAGAAGTTGAAGTTAGAGGAAAAATAGAAGACTTTGATAAAGTTTTAAATAATTTTAAATCCAAAACAAAGTTTATAGTTGAAAAAGATAGACTTTCTTTAATATATTTCAGGCACAAAGTTGTTAAAGATGTTTCAGAGGTCAGAGATGAAATGGTTGATTTAAGGTTAAGGATTACAAATAAAAAATCCGAATTAATCTTGAAATATGGAACTTGGGGTGGATCTGATTCAAGAAAAGAGATTTCTATTCCCATACTCTTAAATAAATTTCTTGAAGCTGTTGAATTATTACGTCTAATTGGATGGAATAAAGGGGTTATAATGGAGACAAAGACCTATGTTTTTAGTTATAAAAAAATAGAATTTTCTTTAGTTAAGAGTAAACATTTGAATTATTTTGAGGCAGAAAGATTAATTGATGAGAATAAGAACAATAAAAACAATGAAGAAGAAATAAAAAAAGTATGTATGGGATTAGGACTTAAGCCATTTACAGATAAACAATTTATTGACGAGATAAATAAAGTTAACAATTCAGGCGATCAATTTGATTTTGAAAAAGAAGATTTTGATAAAGTAAAGACTTTGGTTTTGAGATATACCGGATATAAGAGGTTAAAATGAATACAGAAAAAATAAGGAAACAATTTATAATTGTAAAGTGTCTTGTTGTTGACAAGTTAGGAAGGATTTTATTTGTGAGAAGGCAAATGGAAGAGCATAAAGAGGCACATAATAAATGGGAATTTCCTGGTGGAAAAGTAGAATTTAGTGAAACGCCGGAAGATACAGCGGTGAGAGAAACGAAAGAGGAGTCTGGCTATGATGTAGAGATTGATTATTTATTACCTAAAATATTGTCTTCTAAATGGGAATCTGAAGAAAGCGAGGCGCAGAAGATTCTAATATGTTATGTTGGCCAATTAATAGGGGGTGAACAAAGACTAGGGGATCATGGAGTTAATGAAATAAGATGGTTTAGTGGAGATAATATACCTTCTGATTCAGAATGTTTACCCGGAACAATAGATTTTTTTAAATTGTATACAAACCGAACTAAGGATAATAAATGATATTAGGGTTAAGCTAAATCTTTAACTTACACTTCTGTTGTTGGAAGGGAACAATATTGTTTCCTAAAGATTTATAAATAATAAATCAGTTGGTTAAATAAATTTCAAAAAAACAGAAACTGAAGGTTACAAGTCTATTTAGAAAAAATAGGGACCATCGCTTTAAATGAGGAATAAGTTACAAAAAATGGTTAATGTCACAAAAAAGGGAAGAATAAGTGTTATAGTTCCATTATACGGACAGTTTTCTATAGAAAGAGCCATTGTCTCAGTAGAATCTATTTTATCACAAGACATATCCGACCTTGAAGTAATCATTTCAGAACAAGGAGAGAAGAAACATTTTCCAAATATTAATGGTGCTATTCATATCTTTAGTTATCATAGACCAAAATCAGAATTAAGTGATTTCAATCCAGGGGGTATTAGGAATAAAGGGATTATTAATTCAACAGGCGAATTTGTTTATACAAATGATGCAGATATTGTTTTTACAGATATAAGATATCTATCCATGGTAAAAGAGGTTATAGAAACTAATCAAGGAAAAGTTTTATTCAGGCCAAAAATGAGAAGGTTACCATTGAGTGATTTCGCTACATTTAATAAACTGGCTGAAGATTATGGTATAGTTGGAGCAATATCAAGACTTGATTTTAAACAGAAATATATTGTTACAGTTGACGGCTTACCCCGAAGAGTAAGAGTATTTGAAAAAGACAGCGTTTATAAAAAAACATTTACAGCATTTGAAGAAGACTTTCAAAGATTTATTGCTATGGAAAATAAAGGTCGAGAACCAATGTTTTGGAATGAAAATCGACATTGTGGTGGGATGTTGTTTAGAAGATCACAATTTGAGTCTGTCGGAGGCTACTGTGAAGATTTTGTAAACTGGGGTTGTGAAGACTCTGATTTGCAGTGGAAATTTGCAGAGAAATATGGAATCGAATTTTTTCCAGACAGACTAGAAGTGATTCATCTTGATCATCCGAAAGGATATTTCTCTCCAGAGATGTGGGCCAATAATGAAAAAATCAGTGCTCAGAGGAGAAGAAATGGTGTTGAAGCAATAATCAAAATAGATAGGGGAAAGAATGAGTGATAAACTAAAAAGATTAAATCTTGAATTAACGAGTCGGTGTAATTATGCCTGTGTCGGGTGTCCAACACACGAATTAATTAGGGGTAAAGGCACGATGGAAAATAGGCTTTTCAAAGCAATCTTAGACGAGACTGGGAATAAGATAGAAAGATTTTTCTTATGGGGTTATGGGGAACCATTACTTCATCCTAACATCAGTGAATTGGTAAGATATGCTGGAAAATTTTCAGCAAAGAAAGTTATGAGTACGACTGGTTGGAAACTTGAAGATCTTTCAGATTTAGAATCATTAAGTGAACTTGATGAGTTAATCATTTCGATTAATGGTCTTACTCCAGAGGTTTACACGAGACATCAAATTAATGGAGATCTCGAAAAAGTAATTAGGGGTATAAGAAAGATCGCACCAATTATGAAAGACTCTAAAACCAGGTTTATAATGCAAATAGTAGCTCATAAAGGAAATCTTGATCATATCCCAGAAGCAGAAAATTTTGCAAGAGATTATGGCTTCGATATATTAGTTGTCAAATCATTTAATGTTATGGATCAAAAACAGGAAACATTTGATAAGTTTGTTCCTTTAGGAACTATTTTTTCAAGATATAAAAGTGTGTTAAATGATTCCCCTAAAACGCCAGAAAGTGGTGTGTATCCTTGTGAAGAATGGATGGTCATTAATTGGGATGGTTCAGTAAATCCTTGTTGTTGGGATTATAAAGGGATGTATAATTTGGGCAATGCCAAAGATCTTGGTGTCTATTACATCTGGAACAACGTCACGGCTTTAAGACATAGAAATAAAATTAAAGAGAGGAAATTTATTGATATTTGTGTCGATTGTGCTAATAGTAAAGTTGTAAGTAGTTACTCACTCACGGACAAGGGAGGAGAAGATGTTAAGAAAAGCATTTGATTATAAATTTAAATATTGTTTTGTAAAGATGTACGAAAAAGAAGGAATAATAAATGTTAATCTGGAGAATAAAAATGGTAGTTAAAAATAAAGGACTCATAAGTGTTATTATCCCCTTATTCGGAGATTTTGATTCTAAAAGAATTGAAATTTGTGTAGATTCCATAAAAAATCAAAGAGGAATCAATTGCGAAATAATTATAGTAGAACAAACAGAGATTCCAAGATTAGAAGGTCTACAAGATATTGTATATAGGCATATTCTTCCTTCATTTTCTGAAGATGGATTTTTTATCCCTGGAAAAGTAAGAAATTATGCTGCAAAAGTAGCAAATGGAGAATTTATCTACAATAATGACGGAGACATTTTGTTTTTTAATAATGGGTATTTAGAAAAACTTATTGAATTATTGAGAGAAGAGCCTAAGTCATGTTTTAATCATCCCCCAATGAGACGCCTTCCAATAGAAAATTTTGAGGATTTAAAAAATCGATACGAAAAGAATGGAATTGACTTTGCACTTTCCTCATTAGATTGTTCTCAACCTTATGGTTCAACTTATCCAGAAAACCCCATAAGGATTCGACACTTTATTAAGGAAATAAATGGGGTAAGAGAAGTTTTGGTTGCAACGCAAACAGATCATGAGAAATACTTAGGTGGAAAAAATAAAGGAAAAGAGCCATTTTTCTACACATTAGAAGTTCATGCAGGCGGAACTCTTATGAGAAAAGAACAATTTGAATATATCGGGGGATATTGTGAAAGATATAGTGGTTGGGGCTGTCATGATGTAGATTTACAATGGCGTCTAAAACACTTTTTTGACTTGAAAAGAATACCACAAATCCCTTTTTTTGAAGTGTTACACTTGGATCACCCAAGAAATTATTTTTCAAATGAAAGGTGGAAAAAAAATGAAAGAATACTGTGTGAAAGACAATCTTTGGGTGTTCTAGATATTATTAAAGAAGATTGCCGTCATTACAACAATAATAACAATGGCTAAAAGAATTTATAATTATTTGGGAGAGATGAAGATCGCAATAGAAGGTTCTGAACATAAACTAGACAGATACGAAAGAAATATTGAAGAAG
>CAYIHC010000046.1:0-7645 GCA_964363105.1 Candidatus Woesearchaeota archaeon
TTATAACATTCCAATTATAGAAACAAAAAATATTTCAGATACAGCTGCTTTCATAGAAACATTGTCAAAAAGACTAGACCAACCAGTTAAAGATATTTCATTGCAGCAAAAAAGAAGAACATTAACATTTAAAGAACAACAGGAATTTATAGTTTCTTCCTTGCCTTATATTGGACCAAAAACCTCAAAGGAAATTCTAAAAAAATTCTTAACAATTAAAAGTTTAGTAAATTCCACAGAAAAAGAATTAATAGAGGTGAATAAAATAGGAAAAAAGAAGGCAAAAGAATTGTTTAAATTGTTTAATGAAAAATACAATTAATCCTTTGGACATCCGTTCATACACTCATTATACAATTGACTGCATATTCTTGCTTTTTTATTAGATAAAACATCACATCTTAACTTTTTTAGTATTTGCCACCATTCCAAACTAGAAGAACATTTTTTCTTCTCATTATTAATAAAAAGCAGGCATTTATCATGTGAACGGGAACAGCTAAAAACACAGTCTTTTTGACCATATTCTAATTCAGAAATTATAGTTTGTCCTGCTGTAAAATCAAGAATGTTAAATTGCAATATAAACCATATTAGCCCTACTAGTAGCACACCAAAAACAAGGTATTTTATCATAATTTTAGTAAGTTACTCATCTTTAAAAAGATTATGTCAGTTTAAACTCTTTTAATTTTGTATATCTCGACCCATCCTTGCTTAACACACTCTTAAACAAACAAAAAGAATTAACTGTTAAAATTAAAGATTTTATTTTAAATTCACTTATATTTTCAATCAATAACGCTTTATTTTCAAAAGTCTTTATTCTTCCAAAAGTTAAATGCACACTAAACCTTTTATCTCTCTCAAAAAGACTAATTAAACTATCTTCTATAACTGATTGTAAGTTTATTACCTTATCAGAAGGCTCTATACTAACATATAAAACCTTAGGTATAGATTCATCAAACACTTCTAAAGATTTTAATCTTAAATTAAAAGACTCAAATTTAACCTTATTTAACAATTCTATAACGCTTTCCACATCTTCAACATCGCCTAAAAACTTTAAAGTTAAATGTAGATTTTTCTTAGCAACCCATTTTATTTTTGCTCTTAAATCAAGAGATTTTTGTAAATCAAACAAATAGCTCTTAATTTCATCATTTAAATCAATTCCAATAAATAATCTCGTTTTCATATTAGTTCCCTTAATATCTTTCTCGCTAAATTAATAGTTTTTTTATTTTTATCCAACAAAGGATTCACTTCTACAAGATCTACTCTTTTTATATTCTTAAAGTTTTTAAGTTTCCCAATAATCTGCAAAAAAGATTTGCCATTTATCCCTCTTTTAACCTTACAACCTGTCCCAGGAGCATCTTTTGGATCAACAACATCAATATCTAAACTTAAATAAACGTTTTTATATTTTTTAAGAAAGCTAATTAATTTGGCGTTATCAAATTCATTGCATTTGATTATTTTAATTCCTTTCAAAAAATTAATTTCAGTTTTATCAATTTCTCTTATACCTACTAAAATAACATCTTTCTTTTTGATTATTTTTTCTTCTATTAATTTTCTTAACCAATCTTCATGTGTAACAGTTTTAAATGGTTTGCAGCAATCGGGATGAGCATCAAAAACAATCAATCCAAATTTCCTAAATTTCTTCTTAAATCCTTTAATTAACCCATAAGTTATAGAATGATCACCCCCTAAAAATATCTTTCCTTTTAAATCTTCAATTTGTTTTAACGCTTTATCACAATCATAAAAATCAAGTTTTGGAAGATTAAACTTAACCCTTAATCCCTTACTAATCATTCTACTACTTAAACCACAGCCTTTATTTCTCCCTAAATGTCCGCCCTCGTATTTAACAATTGTTAGCATATTCCCAAGAAGTGCTAAACAATACTAAATAAAAAGCTTTTTATCTAACAAAAGAGATTAATTTTAAACATGCAAGACAAAAAATTATTTTTATTAGCAATCATCTTAGCCATAGTAGGTTTAATTTTATTAATCATCTTAACATCAATTAATGAAAAAACTACAGATATTAAAGAAATAAGTAAACTACCATTAGAAACAAAAGTAAATTTAATTGGTAAATTAAAGTATATAGAAAAATCAAAAGATATTACAAAGTTCAACATCACTGATGAAACAGGAACTATTAAAGGTATAATTTTCAACTCAAAAAGCCTTAAACTGGTAGAGAACAGACTATTTGAAATAAATGGCATAGTAAAAACCTACAAAGATTCCATAGAAATACACGTAAATTCAATAAAAGAAACTTAAAATTACAAAAAAAACATAAGACTTTACAATTTTTTTAATAGTTTTTCCAAGTTTTAACAGCTACATTATTTATTTTACTTTACCTTCTTGGTTATATGATAAATATAATTATCTCATTATTCCTAGGGATATTATTAGGTTTAATATCAGGTATAGTTCCATCCTTACATATTAACCTTGTAACAATTATAGTATTAAGTTTATTAAAAAATCAAAACACAATAGACCTCTTAACATTGATAGTATCTCTTTCAGTCTCAAATTCTTTTTTTAACACAATACCATTAACATTTTTCTCAATCCCTGATTCACCAGAAACTTCAATATCTACAAACCCTGCACAAAAATTTACTTCATTTGGAAAATCATACGAAGCATTTTTATTAACAATTATAGGATCAATATCCTCATTAATCACTTTTCTTATTTTCTCACCATTAGTATTATACATTTATCCAGCATTATATAGTTACATTAAACCCTCGACATCTTTACTACTAATCCTAGTTGTTCTTTTTACTTTAATAAAAGAAAAAACATCAAGAATGTGGGCCTTAATCTCATTTCTATTTTCAGGACTTCTTGGGATATTCACTTTAACATCTTACAATATAAAAGAACCATTATTACCATTACTATCCGGATTATTTGCTATTCCATCAATGATTAGTAATATAAAAAATAAAGAAGAAAAAACAGAACAAAAAATAACACAGCCGGAAATAAATAAATTCAGGCTTATCAAATTAAATCTTCTTTCTTTATTATGTTCTCTCTTTTCAACGTTTCTTCCCGCAGTAGGCCCTTCACAATCAGCAGTTCTAGCATCATCAATAACAAAAATATCTCTAAGCGAGTCATTAATCTTAACAGGCAGTTTAACAACCTTAAATATCTTATTCTCTTTAATAACCCTAAAAACAATAAATAAATCAAGAAATGGAAGCTTGGAAACTTTAAAAGATATTATCCCGAAGTTCTCAACTAATGAATTAATATTTTCAATTATAGTCTCAATAATCGTAGCTGGAATCTCCACCTTTATAGCAATCTATCTTGCAAGAAAATTCATTAAACATATAGGAAGTTTAAAATTAGATCACCTAAACAAATTTTTTATCTTACTCACCTTAATTTTAGTTTTAATTCTCTCAAAACCAATAGGTATATTAGTAATGTTAACAGGAACAGCAATAGGGTTTATACCTATTTTCAAAGATATTAGCAGAAATCATTTGATGGGTTGTATTATTTTGCCAGTAATATTCTACACTCTAAAGATTTTGTAACCATAATCCTGCTAAATAACCAACAAAAGCTGCACCTGCACCGATTAACAGAATTCTTAATCCGCTTCTTATCCAATGCTCGCTTTTTGCAATCTTCCCGCTTAAGGCACCAGCAACAAACAACACTAGTAAACTCAATATTAAAGCAACAATTATAGCTTCATTTAAATTAAAAACCAAAAAAGGAATTATTGGTATTAAAGAACCAATTAAAGTAGATAAAAAAACAACCAGACTCTCAAAAAAAGGTTTTATGTATCTCAAACTATCTTTTCTCTTTCTTGAATATTCCTCAAGTGCCTTCTGGCTTGTATAAGCAACAGCGCCCATTGAAAAAGATTCAGCTATAGCACTCGACAAAGCTGCAATTATAACTAATTTAATATTAGCCGTCGCAGTTGCTACACCTAAGATTACACCTAAAACATCAACAAGACCATCTTGCCCACCTAAGATTAAATCTTTAACAACAATCCCTTCATAATCCCTTAATTTTCTTTTAAGATGCATCTATATCAAAAGTAATTTATTATTTATATTAATTTCTTATCGCTTAACGTTAAGTTAACTCTTAAACCATTTCCCCAAACCAACCTGTTTATCAGCTTCTTTTCCAAAAACACTTTCTATTCTCATCTTTGTTAATTCTACTGTTTGTTTTAAGTAAGCCGGAATTTTATATTTCTCTATTAAACTCAAACTAGGTTCTAAATATTTAACCACGCTTCCTTCAGCAACAGTAAACAACAATCTACCATTGCATTTAGTGCAGTTTCCCTGTAAGGGTGGTCTCCTAAATTTCTCATTGCAATTCACACATCTAAACTGTTGTGTGCTGAATTTTCTTAAGTTACCTTTAATATCCCTTATAAAGTGTCTTTCTAATACTAATCTAGCCACATCATCCTCATCAACGCTTCTTATTCTTTTTGCCAAATCCATCTGTCCATAAACCTTCTCTTCCATAGTGGGTAATAATTTATAAGAACTGCATAAATTCCCTAAATTAATATTACTAGTGTCATGAGTAAAACCATAGCCTTCATATTGTTTTTCAGTTCCTAAAAAAAATCCAACCTTATCAATTTTAACATCCCATGGAAACTTAAATTTGGATGCAGCTTCGTATAATTCTAAAGGATACTTAAAAGCAACATCCATATCAAAGACCATATCATCAACTTCATTAGGGATTATTTTAGTGCTCAAAACTAATGGTTCATCTTGTCTTCCACCACGATGCTCTGGTAAAAAAGCATTTGAAAAATTTAAAAGCCCGTCCATTAATAACATGAGGCAAGCCTCGTCGCCGTCACACCTCATATTTATAATTTGCTCCCCTAACAAGAGGTTCCTATCCAATAAATCTTTACAATCGACATCCAAACAATAAGAATTCTTAGTATCTTTGATAAACTCAACTTTTTTAACATAGTCTATAAGAATATCTCCTTGCTTCCTTAACTCACGACCTAACCTAAGTCTCCTATGTGAAAATCTATTTTTTATAAGATTTAATCTAAATAATTTGCGAGAATCCCTTAGATTAATATTATTTTTAAAGAATAAAGAATCTTGACCCGAGTAAACAAGATGATGTAATATATGTGTTTTTGGTTCCTTTCCTAGTTCCTTATATTTAAGTAAAACAGCCCTTCCAGGAAGTCTGGGTTTTGTAGTAGTAAACCTACTCACCAACCCGTATTTTGAAAGCAATAATGCCAGATCGTCCAATAAGGATCTACAAACAGAATAAAAAACAATACAGCTCCTCGAATCAACAACAGAACCATCTCCATCCAAGTAGGCTCCAACAAATTCATAAATTAGATGATTAGGTAAACTGTAAATAAAATTCGGTAATCTTTTATTATAAGCAGTTTTACCTAAACCTAAACAATAAACAAAAAAATGGTAGATTGGTTTATGACAGATAGTTATCTTAGAATTTTCCTCACCTAAATTAACCTTACATCTAAAAGTCTTTTTAATTATATTTACAATATCCACTTGCATAGCAGTATTACAGATTCTAAAAGCAACCTGATTCACAGTCTTAGTTTCTCTCGAATAGCCCTCAGCTATGTAATACCCAATTATCCTCATTAACTCCTTAGTAATCTTAATCTTAACAGGAAACCTATACCTACTAAACATATTTGATATAAAAGCACTTGTAGGAATATCATTTAAAGATAAAAAACCATTCTTTAGAAGCTCATCAATGTGGGTTAGTGGAACAGAAGAGCGCCATCGTTTAGCACCGTCCTTTTTTCCCCGAAGTTTATATATAAACTCTCTGTTCTTTAACCAAATTTTTCCAAAAAAAGATTCACAACCTTTTAACCTTAATCTATTTAATTCATTACCATGAACTTTTTCTAAGAATAACTTTAAAATGTCAAATTCAGCAGGTGCCTCAACGTCTAAACCAAATTTGCTTAAGATAGGTAACTTATTCCCGACAGTTATTTCTGACGCCCTTTTCCAGTCAAACTTATCATCTTCATCTAAGTATAAAAACTTATGATTTGGGGTCATAACTAACTCTTTATTTGTCTCAGTTGTTATTTTTACCCATTTTTTTTCTATCGGTCCTTTAATGAAATATTTTACTCTTTTCCTTACAAAATTTTTTGTTATGGAATCAACACCAAAAACATATAAATTATTTTTACACTCTACCTTTTTAGTGCCATAGCTATCAATCACTTTTGTTTTTGCCCCTTCACTGATTAGCTTTTCAACATACTCCCCTATAGTCCTGTAAATTACTTCTTTTTTATCAGAATCAAACAGAACAAATTTAGTATTTGGATGCAAACAATCCCTCCTCATTATACTATGAAACATAGGGTGTGCAACTAATCCCTGACAATCACTAAAACCAATTATCCTCCCAACTATTCCTGCAGAAGTATGTGGGCTTAAACCTATAACTATTTGCCCAATTAAATCTTCTTTTTTCTTAAAATTATAAAATGGTTCTTCATGATACAAATATTTTAAAAGATCATCAATAAAATTTCCAACTCTAAACAAAACCTCATCAGCACCCTCATCCTTACTTTCCAAACACTTAGGTAAAATAAGGTCTTGTAATTTCATTTCAATTATTTGATCATTACTAAGAATTTCTCTTCCAAAAATATCTTTCGTATAACCTAATTGTTTAAGTTTATCTATGGTTAATCCAATCTCTTTAGGTCTAAAATGTGTCGCAACTAATTCAGTCATATCAAATCTTGTAGTTCCATCTCGGTTTACATAAATCCCGTTTTTTGCTCTTAAAATTCCCTTCATTAAATGCTCGACATGATGATCTCTATTACTAGTTCCCCTTACACCTTTAACAATCTCAGGTAATCCTCCAGAAAATGTGCATTGTTTAATACAATCATTCCATAAAGACTTTATGTCTACGGACTTTAACCTTCCCCCCTTACATTCCCCATGTCTCCCACAAATATTTTCTTTAATTATTTTTTTACATTCTTCACAATAATAACTTTTGTTAGTTTCACTATTACAGCTAGTGCATCTGTTATAAATCTCTTCTTTATTGCATTTCTCACAATAAAAAACAGGAAATTCAGCAGTTATCCTCCCTTTTTCAATAGCACTTTGAAAACTTCTTAATCTTCCACCCTCAGAACCAACAGGAAATAAGATATGTGGACTTGTAGTTAATTTTCGCATCTTCCCTTTCTCAGGTCTGCCCATTCTTGCGCCTATAAAAGTTCCATGTTTATCTCTTACTAAGACTTCTGAAACAGAATTTATAATTTCCATTAAATCATCTTTTTTAGAACAAGCTTCTCTTATGGAATCTTCATCAAATTCCTGGCTATAAAATCCTAAACTTAATGCAAATGCCTTTGCAAAATCACCATCAATAACAATATATTCTTTCCCAACCTGCAAATGAGGAACACCTATTACTTCTAAATTTCTTTTGTATTCTTCTTTCATAGGAAATATAATTTTATTTTTTTCAATATTTGCCATTAACAACCAATCTACTAAAGAAAGAAGCATCTCTT
>CAYIHC010000047.1:0-7553 GCA_964363105.1 Candidatus Woesearchaeota archaeon
TGCCTGCTGTATTGGAAGATTTCCTGCAATCTGAACTAATCTGTTGTTGTCAATTACAATTACTGTATCAGACATTTCTCTTAATTCCTGAAGACCAAATTCAGCCTTGTCAACTCTTGCTCTTTCAATATCAAATGGCATTGTTACTGTTCCAATAACAATTGCACCTGATTCTTTAGCAATTTGTGCAACTACTGGCATTGAACCTGTTCCTGTTCCACCACCTAAACCTCCGCAGATAAATACCATATCTGCGCCTCTTAGTGTTTCTTTTAAATCATGTATACTTTCTTTAGCGCTTTCCCTTCCTTTTTCAGGATAACCACCACAACCTAAACCTCTTGTTAAATCTCTTCCAATTAATATTTTTTTATGAGCATCTGAAATTTCCAAATGTTGCATATCGGTATTAACAGCAATAATCTCAGCACCATGTATTCCTTTTTTAAATAACCAAGAACCCATATTATTTCCTGCTCCCCCACAGCATATTACCTTTATATTTGCTTGACCAACTGTCAAACCTTCGTAGTTTTTTGCACTCGAAAGTGCGTTTTGTATCATCGACTCCATTTTTAACCCCCTCCATTTATTATTTTAATATATATTCTCTAACACATAAATCTTTATATGCTAGTTTCAATATCATCCTTCTAAGAATTAGTTTATAACAACGTCAATTGTTATTGACTAAACGAGATAAATCATAATAAGCAAGCAAAGGGAAAATACGCAAGCTTCAACTGACGTCAATCAGTTTGGGTTTTAATCGTCAAATTAAAACCGTTTGAAGCAATTTTATTATATTCTATTAGAGTAGTTTAATATATAAATACTTTTAAAAAGGAAAATATATTTTGCAAAGTATATTTCTTAGGATATAATTTACAGATAAAAATATTTTTATACTAGATAACATTTGAAATATAATGGTATTAAAAAGAGTTACTATAATTTTAAAAGGTAATAGGATTTTTCAAGGTTTTTTATTACCTGAATCAGAAGGAAAAATAGCTTTAAAACTAAACTCAGGGTATAATATGATTTTTGATAAAAAGGAAGTAAAGTCAATTAAAACAATAGAACAATTATCTGAAAAGAAGATTAAAACAGAAAGTTACAACAAAAATAAATCTTTGAAAACAATTTCAATTTTACATACAGGGGGAACTATCGCTAGTCGTGTTGATTACAATACAGGGGGTGTTTCTTCACAGTTTAAACCAGAAGATTTAATCAGAATGTATCCTGAATTAAAGGAAATAGCAAACATAGAATCCAAACTTATACAAAATATGTGGTCTGATGATTTAAGATTTAAGCATTTTGAGATACTGGCAACTGCAATTGAAAAAGAGATTAAAAATGGAGTAAATGGGATTATAATAGGAATTGGAACCGATAATTTAACTGTGGCAAGTGCAGCTTTGTCATTCATAATTGAAAACCCACCAATACCAATTTTGCTGGTTGGAGCACAAAGAAGCTCTGATCGAGGTTCAAGTGATGCTGCTGTTAACTTAATATCTGCCATGAAATTTATTACAAAAACAGATTACAAAGGAGCAGCAATATGCATGCACGGATCAAGTTCTGATGAGTATTGTTTAATATTGCCTGCTACAAAAACAAAGAAATTACATACATCTAGAAGAGATGCTTTTAAACCTGTAAATGACAGTGCAATAGCTAAAATTGAAGGTGATAAGATAACTTTTTTTAAACAATATAAAACAGAAGGTAAGTTAAATATAAAACCTAAGATGGAAGAGAAGGTTGGATTAATAAAGATAACAATTAATATGAACTCTAAACAGTTTGAGTTTTTTAAAGGTTATAAAGGGTTAATAATTGAAGGGACTGGTTTAGGACATACTCCTGGAGATGTGGTTGATAGATATACAAAAGAGCATGAAAAAATAATGAATGCAATAAAGAAATTAACTAAATCCGGATGTGTTGTTGTTATGACCTCTAACTGCTTATATGGGAGAGTTAACATGAATGTTTATTCTAAGGGTAATAATCTACAGGAAGCTGGTGTAATTGGAAATTTTAATGATATGCTTGCTGAGACTGCTTTTGTTAAATTAAGCTGGTTGTTGGGGAATTATAAAAAAGAAGATGTAAAAAGATTAATGTGTGAGGATTTAAGAGGGGAAATAAGTGATTGTAGTTCTGAAGAGTGGATTAGTAGAAATAATTAAAGTTTGCGATAAGTATATAAACATGCACGTAAGGGAATAAACTATGAAACTTACAGTTATAATCAAAAAAGGCGAAAAACAATATGTAGCTTTATGCCCAGAAGTAGATGTAGTTAGCCAAGGTTATTCTATAGAAGATGCAATACAAAATCTTAAAGAGGCTGTTGAGTTAAATTTAGAAGTGATGGGGTTGCCCGATGGCTTAAATAAAGAAGAACCTTTAGTAACCAGTATCGAGGTGGCTTATGGTGAACAAGCTTCCAAGAATATCAGGTAAGGAACTGATAAAGATACTTTCTAAAATTGGATTCCAGCCGATACGACAAAGAGGCAGTCATGTAATACTTGTTAAAGAGACGCCTGAAGGTAAAAAATCTACTGTTGTTCCATTACATAACGAGATTGACAGGGGGACACTTCTTGAAATCATAAGACAAACAGGATTAAAACGTGATGAATTTATTAGTCTTGTATAACTGGAAAAAATGGGAATCTATATAGGTGATTTATTAAACCGGATAAGATGGGATAAAAACTGGAAACCTGAAGAGTTTGTTATAGTCTATTATGATAGGATACATAACAAGAACTTTGAAGTGCCATTCATTTCAATGGGAAGATCTGGAAATTTCTTTATTATAAAATCTAAAATGGGTGAAAGTTATATTCCATTACACAGAATCAAAGAAGTTAAGAGGAATGGAACTGTTGTTTGGAAGAGGGATTAGACTTCATTCAAAACTACCATTGTCTGGGTTTTTTCAATACCATACTGATTTCTTAAGTAGACTGTTACAAAATCATCTAATTCCTGGACAGTTTTAACTCTTATTTTTATCACAACATCATGTGCACCTGTAACCATTGCTGTATGTTCCACTAATGGATTAAGTTTTATTGATTTTACTAATTCATGCTGAGTTGTATTTCTTAGTTTTAAGATGTTATAGTCTACACTAACTAGAATATACGCACTTATTGTGTTAAGAACCCGGTCATTAAGATTTAAGGTGTAGTTTCTTATTGCTCCTGATCTTTCTAATTTTTTAATTCTGTTATGGATTGTTGTTAAGGGCATTAATAGTTTTTTACTGATTTCCTTTGAACTTAATCTAGAATTCTCTTTTAAAATGTTAATAAGCTGAAAATCCTTATCATCCAATGTTAAATTCTGTGACATATGGAAAATATTACAATGATAGTATTTAAATATTTTACTAAATTTAGATGCTTGACTCTCTTTATAAAGAACCTTAAATGGAAAGTATTACAACTTTAGAGAGTTTAGCTATTGTTTATATGTATATTCTTGAAATAACCTTATTTTGTGTAGAAAAATTTACTGTAATCTTAAAATTTTGTTGAAACTTGTTAGAAATTTTACCATAATCACTGTGTTATTAGGAAATTTTTATTGTTTATTTTGGGATAACTATATAAAAAGGCTGCATTTATTATTAAATATGAAAAAGAAAAAGATACTAAGCTACTATGAACAGCTTAATGAGGGATTAGAGGAATCAGAAGATATCTATGAAGAGGATGCAATAGATGAATTAGAAGAAAGTGATGAGATAGATTCTGCTGAAGCTGGTTTCATGCGTGGCTACATAGAAAATGAGTAAGAAAGAGATATTTTAGTTTTAAATAGGGGTTTTTATTTTTTCCTGTTTTTTTGAGATTTTAATTTGTGGATTATGGTTTATATCTAATGTTGTTTAATGGTTTAAAAGTAACTTAGATATGTAAAAAACATCTCTCTAATGTTGCTACTAAGGCTATATTGAATTTATTGGCAACTTCTATAATTAATGCATCACTCATAGAACCTGCTGGCCAGACAACTGTTGAAATCTTATATTCAGCTATTCTTTCTATTGAGTCTGGTTTTGGAAAGAATCCATCTGAAGATAATACAGCACCATCTAAATCTTTTGCATGTCCCTTGCTACGTGCTTTGTCTAAGGCTTGTTCTACTGCACCCACTCTTTCCTGTTGTCCTGTGCCTACAGATATTGCTGCACCGTCTTTTACAATTACAATACCATTTGACCTTACATTAATATTAAGCCACCATGCTGTTAGACAATCATTAACTTCTCTTTCTGTAAGAGGAACTTTTTGAGCAATATAATTTTTACCATCATTTTTATTTGGATCTGTGTTTGGAATCATTGGTTGAAAAATTAAATTTTCTTTAGATCTTATCCTTGTCAAGTATGGTGTTTCTAAGGTTAAAGAACCATCAACTAATGTTCTAAGATTAAAAAGACCTGTTGTATCATCTCCAATAAATTTTGGGATTTGGTCTATATTTGTAACTTTTCCTACCCTTACCCCATTATTCAATTTTTTAGTTCCTTCAGTTCTTCTTAAAATTTCTAATGCTTCTTCTGTATAAGCAGGGGCAATAATACATTCTATAAAATCTTCCATAATGGCTTCTGCTGTTTTAGCATCAACTTCTCTATTAAATCCTATGACACCACCAAATGCGCTTCTTTCATCACATTTTCTTGCTATCCTAAATAATTGTTCTAAAGATTCTCCATTGGTTCTTACTTTAAAACCACATGGATTCAAATGCTTCATTATTGTGCAGGCAGCTTCTGGAAAATATTTTAGTATATTTAATGACTGGGACATATCTTGTAAATTTGTTAATGATAAACCATCTTTTCCTTCTTTTAACATTGAAAGATTTCCAACTGAAAGAGGGTGTGAAAGAGGGTGACCCATAGGATAATATGCTGCAAACGGCTGATGAGGATTTGTGCCATATCTTAATGTTACCTTGACATGCCTAAATTGTTGTGTCCTATCTCCAATAGTTAAACTAACATCTTTTGGAAAATCTGATTTAATTGCTGTCTTATAGGCATCTTTAAATGAAGATACGTCTGTTGGCATTTTTATTCACAGTCCTTGGCCAGATATCCTTCAACAATTCTACCAAGCCCTCTTCCCTCTGAATCATTTATCTTTTCCCTTAAGTGTTTAGCAATTGCAGTATCGTATTCTGCAGTTATTTCGAATACCTTGGATGCTAAAAATAATCTTTCTGGTAGTAATGTAGAACCGTTATTTGCTTTGAGGTGTGATAAAAGATAGTTATAACCCCTTGGTTGACATACAGCTGCGCAACTTAAAAAATTCTTGGCTGCACCCCTTAACATTGCAGGACCACCAATATCAATATTTCCTCTTGCACCCTCAAAAGAAACGTTTGGATCAGCTATAACTCTCTCAAATGGATAAAGATTAACAACAACCATATCTATAAAATCCCCACCTAAATTTCTAAGATATCCCTGATGTTCTGGGTTATTTCTTTCAGCTAGAATACCTGCATGAATTTTTGGGTGTAATGTTTTAACTAATCCGCCTTCCATTTCCTTGGCACCAGTATATTCTGCAATATCCATAAGATGTTGATCGTTTGCGCCCAGCATTTCTCGGATTTTTTTGTAGGTTCCACCTGTAGACAGAATTAAGATACCTGGGTTTATACCAACTAAACCCGGAACAAAACTTTCTAAACCAGTTTTATCAAAAACACTAATTATTATTCTTTTGACAGGAATTTCCGAATCAACTTGTCCTTTAACATCTCTTATCATTTCTCTTTTTAGATAAAAAAGGGTTTAAATATATTTGGGTAATCTGATTAATATTTCTCAGAATAGATAATCAAACAGTAGAAATCTTTATTTACCAACTTAAAGACAATTAATCAATGGGAGATGTTAATTTAAAGATAGGTTTAGAGATTCATAGGCAAGTAAGTTCTAATAAATTATTTTGTAATTGCGCTTCTGAATTGATAGATAAACAACCTGATTTTGAAGTTAAAAGATATTTAAGAGCTGTTAAAAGTGAGATTGGGGAAGGCGATAAAGTAGCTGAATTTGAAATGTCTAAAAGAAAATATGCAGTTTATCAGGGCTATAAAAAAGAGACGTGCTTAGTTGAACTAGATGATGAACCTCCGCATTTAATTAATCAAACAGCATTAAAATCAGTTCTAGAGGTTGGGTTATTATTAAACTGTAAAATGTTAAAGAATATTCAAGTAATGAGAAAACAAGTAATAGATTTATCAAATACTTCAGGTTTTCAGAGAACTGCTTTAGTTGCAACTGAGGGTTATTTTAACTTAAATGGAAAGAAGATAGGTATAGCAACTATATGTTTAGAAGAAGATGCTGCAAGAAGAATTTCTGACAACAAAGATTTTACTATCTTTAGATTAGACAGATTAGGAATTCCTTTAATAGAGATAACTACAAAGCCTGATATTTCAACTGCCGAAGAGGCAAAAGAGGCTGCAGCTTTTTTGGGGATGTTGATAAAGTCTACTGGAAAATTTAAATCTGGAATAGGAACAATAAGGCAGGATGTTAATTTATCTGTTAATGGAAATAATAGAATTGAGTTGAAAGGGGTGCAGGAACTTGATTTTATGCCTCAAATAATAAGATTAGAATATGAAAGGCAGTTAAATTTATTAAAAGAAGGTAGAAAAATAAATGCAGAAGTAAGGAAAGTAAATTCTGATTTAACAACCTCTTATTTAAGACCTATGCCTGGAGCTGCTAGGATGTATGTTGAGACAGATCATCCAATAATTGAAGTTAAAGATGAAATTTTAAAATTGATAAAATTACCTAAATTGTTAACTGAAAAGGCAATTGAGATAGAGAACGAATTTAAGATTTCTGCTCAACTTGCTAAAGAAATAATTGATATTGAAGATAAGTTTAAAGTTTTTGTTAAAAATTATAATAATTTAAATTTTGAATTTATTGCTAAAACTTTAATAGAAACGCCTAAAGAAATAAAAACAAGATTAAAGTTAGATTCTGGTAAATTAAAAGAAAAAGATTTTGAATTTGTTTTTGAAAATATAAATAAAAATTTAATACCTAAATCTGCTGCTATTGAAGTTTTAAGCGAGATTTGTGTTGGTAAAAAAATTGACTTAAATAAGTATAAAACAGTTAGTGATAATGAAGTTGAGAAGACTATAAAAGAAATAATTCAGAATAATAAAAATGCACCTTTTAATGCGTTGATGGGTTTAGTTATGAGCAAATTAAGGGGGAAAGTTGAAGGTTCAAAAGTAGCTGAATTGATAAAGAAAGGAATGCAATAAGCCTGAACTAACTAATAAAAGATGGGAAGTTTGAGTTGTATTAAAATTAATTCTAGATTTTTTGTAAACTTTTCAATAAACAGGCGAAATTCTGGTTGAATTTATAGATTTATTAGCAGATTTTACAATTTTTTTAGTAGAATTTACAAAAATTTACCATAGCATTATATTAAACAGTTCAACTTTATAGT
>CAYIHC010000048.1:0-7382 GCA_964363105.1 Candidatus Woesearchaeota archaeon
ACTAGCCTGAATTCTACTTCACCACACTTTTCAATCATTTTAAGTTTTAGTTTTTCATCAAGTTCAAGATCGAAAATAGTTCTTTGTAATTGTCTTATTATCTCTAATCCATCAATACCTTCTTTCAGCATTAGGTTCAATAATAATTCTTTTGATTTCAAAAAATTTCCACTTACAGCCAAGTTTAAAATATCAAGAATTTCTTTTGGATTTGCATAGCTTGTAGCTTCAAAAATACTCTCTTCAGTTATATTTTTTCCTAAAGCCGCAGCACTTTGTAATATGTTTGTTGCATTTCTTACATCTCCATCAGCTATTTTAACAATAGTGTTTATTTGTTCTTCTTTAATTTTAATATTTTCACTTTCACATACTTTTTTAATAACTTTCTTAACCCCTTCATTACTTAACGGTTTAAACCTAAAAACAACACAACGGCTTTGGATAGGTTCAATAATCTTGCTTGAAAAGTTAGCGGACATAATAAATCTACAGGAACTTGAAAATGTTTCCATAGTCCTTCTTAAAGACTGCTGTGCTTCTTTTGTTAAAGCATCACTTTCATCAAGAAAAATAATTTTATATGGAAAGTTTCCAATTGGTTTTGTTCTTGCAAAATTCTTAACTTCTCCCCTTATAGTGTCTATCCCTCTGCTATCCGATGCATTTAATTCTAAAAAATTATCTCTCCATGTTTCCCCATATAATGTTCTTGCAGTTACTAAAGCTAATGAGGATTTGCCTGTCCCTGGAGATCCAGCAAAAATCATGTGAGGTAATCCTTTAGTTTCAACAAAAGCCTTTACCTTTCTCACAATAGCTTCTTGCCCCAATACATCTTCAAATTTTTTTGGTCTGTATTTCTCTATCCATATATCGTATTCGTTCATTTTACAGTTTTAAAATCAGAACTTTAAAAGCATTTAGTTACTGTTTTATCTATTTTGATCCCAGTTAAATCCGAGCATTTTTGCCAATCCTCCATAGAAGTCAAAAGGATAATCCCCTCTTCTATCTTTCACGTTAACAACTCTTCTTTTAACATCAATTCCCAATCTTTTTGCAGCATTTTCAAACATTACTCTTCTTATTTGTGCTTCAGCAAAGTCATTTCTTCTTAAATATTCCTCAAATAACGGCCAATAAGGTAGTCCAACAATTCCAGACATAAATTTATTGGTATTAGGATCTATTTTTTCATCTCTTGTGTGTGGCGCATGATCATCAGCTAATATTGCGTCAGGATCATTTCTTAATTTCTCAAGCATTCCATTTTTAGAATCAAGACCTCTTATAGGAGGATTAACTTTAAACCAAAGACCGGTCTCTGTAGACATAATCCCAAAATCATAGACTAAATGATGCGCACAAACTTCCCATGAAACATCTCTTCAATTTTTTTTAGCTTTTTGAACCAAGTCAACAGACTCAGGAACAGACAAGTGTGCAAAATGTAATTTTCCTCTGAAGTCAGTTCTTTCAGCTAAATATAACTGATTTGTTACAGAGTCAATCTCAGCCTCAGCAGGTCTCGCAAGACAATGTGTTAATGGTTCAGTTGGTGTCCACAATCCAGGTTTCAATGATTCTTCTTTTTCAGCATGAACACTTAAAACACCAAGATAACCCTCTTGAGCCAGAACTCTATAAACTATCTCCTGGTTATCAAAACCTATAACTCCAAGCCTTCCAACAGAATGTCCTGCATATAATTTTGCACCAACAACTTTTGGAAAATATTTTCTATAAGTTTCTACAGCGCCTTTAATTTGTTCTGGATCACTTGTTAAACCCATATAAAGACCGTAAAAAACATCAGGAACATTCGCTTCTCTTGCCAATCTTAATCTTTCCAGAACCTCTTTCTCAAACATAACAGGTGGATCTGTATTTGGCATATCCAAAAATACATCTATCCCAACATCTCTGCAGACTTCCAAGGCGTGAGCTATAGTTTCTTTATATCTTTGATTGAAATCTCTTGCATGTCCATGTGGATTAAAATACATTTTAGTTCATCTCCAGAAGTTCTTCATAAAGTCTTCTATAAACTTCATGTCCATCAATAGCAAATCTTTCAAAATAACCAGTAAACCACTGATTTAATAATATCCCATTATCTTCCGAAGCCTTGATATCCCAAGCATTTTCTATTCCCCCGCACCTGATAACATGAAATTTTCTATCAGGACCATTCGTTTCAATATGTCTAACCGCCCTAGCACACAAATCTAATGAAATCTCCTTAAGTGGTCTGCCACTTACACCCCCACCAAAAGTTTTAGTAAAAAAATCATAAGCTCTCCTTTCTCCAAAACTTACACATTTTCTATGTCTTTCATAATCTGTTGAAGTATTCCCAAAGTTTACTCCATCAAAACCAGTCTCAAATAATAAATCTAAAAGAGAAGGCACTTGTTCTAATTTAGTATCATTTGAAAATTTAACAATAACAGGAAAATTTCTTGTTCTTTCAACTAAAAAGTAATCATGTATATACCATAGTCTTTCTTTTAATTCACTTTTTTCAGGTTTTTCTCCTGTATTTGGGCAGCTTTCATTTAATTCAGCAAAATTTGCTTCTGCCACCATATATTTTTTTAAACCTCCAGTAATACCTTTAAGTTTAGATTCCCCTTGCAAATCAGGTGAGCCCATAACACTAACCCCTAATGGAAAGCCAGAATCTGAATATTTTTTAGCATCCAATACTCTTTTAGACACTACATCATCACCTTCATTAGGTAAACCTAACCAATTTGAAGCCATATGTGATCTTGGATAAGGAACAAACGGTGTTCTAATTCCGTCTTTTAAATTACCAGGTCTTTGATTTGCTGTTGTTGTTCCACAGATATATCCCCCAGCACCCTGCGAAAAAAAATTGTAGTATAGCCCAAAATCTTTATCCATACCCGCTGCATTCATTATTGGGGAACTAAAGGTTATTCCCCAAAGATCTCTTTTTAGTCTTTCATTAACTTCACGAGAACCTGCACCATCATGCCCCATTTTTTCTAAAAATTTTTTTCTCCCTTCAGAATAAATCCTGACAACCTTTTCAGGAGGCAATAAAGATACAATTAAAGGTCTGACAAATTTTTCTAACTTAGCAGATGTAGAAGCTTTCATTCAACAAATTCTAAATTTAAAACCATTTATAAGTTAATCTATAAAAGAAAATATATTTCCAAATATATTAAATTAAAAAATAATAAAAAAATTAAAATTCTAAAGTAGAAACAGCCAATCAACATTGACCTAAACTTCTTCTACATTCTCTTGGGTTTCTTCTTCAGTTGTTTCTTCTTGAGACTCTTCCACAGTTTCTTCAGTAGATTCTTCCTTTGCTTCGCTTGATCCTTCGCTTCCTATAACTTCTGCAAAGCCGACCTTTCTGAAGACTTTAGTGATTCTGACTTTTACAGTTTCACCTTGTTTGGCTCCAGGCACAAAAATAACAAATCTGTTAATCTTTGCTATTCCGTCTCCCTTTTCACCAACACCTTCTATGGTTACTTCAACTTCTTCACCAACTTTTACAGGGGCAAAACTTTGTCTTGGTCCTCCCCCTCTAAAACCCTCTCTAAATCCTTCATTATGTTCTCTTCTCATTAGACTCTAAACTCCTTTAACAATCCAACAGGAATTGGGTTTATAAATCTTTGGAATAAGTTTATTTTTTAGAAAACAAAACTTTATATATACCCTAAGATATATGTTCTATTAGAAAAGAGGTAAAATGGTAATAAAACATAGAGTTCCATCAAATAGCTTAAGCTCGTGGTTAATCTTAGTTTACATATTCTTGGCAATGATCGTCATAGCTGTTCTTTTCCTTAATACTGTTAAAGTTCCATACGAAATTACAGAAATTGAAATTATCAAAGAACCGAAAACAGAAACAATTACAATTAACTATACAGAACCATATGAGGTTAGAGAAACAATAACAGAACAATTACCAGTTACTTATGAAGAATGTGGTTACAAAGATATTAATATTTCTGTTGAATATATAGGAGATTTATCAAAAATGGCCTATGATTACAGATCAAAAACAGGTTACTTAAGTAATCCCGCCTCAGGCAATAATCCAGAAGGAAGATATCTTCAGAGGGCAAGAGTTTGTAATGCAGATATTTATGAAACGTTTATGAGCACCCATGAAGGATTAAAAATTGTTTTTGAAGTATGTTTCTTTTTTGAGGGCAAAGAAGTAGATTGTCCTAATAAAATAACTATGCAGGTTTCAAATAAACCATGTAAAGATACTGCTGATGGAGATATGATGTGGGTTGCACCATTTGATTCACGAAGAGACATAAAATTAAGACCCCTATCAATAACCCAAAAATGGACTTGTGAGGAAAAAACAAGATTCATTCCCGGCAAAGAAACACAAACAGTTAAAATTTTACAAAGAGAAAAACAAAGAACAGAAACAAAACAAACGTTCGTAGATAAAAAAATAGAAAAGAAATCTACTATTCAAGTAACATTATGGGAAAAATTGAGAAGAGATTATGGTTTTTAAAATAAATAAGAAGAGTATATACTCTCCATCAATTTAAAGAATATCTTTTATTCTTCCAATGTGTTCTGCTATCTTTTGTCCAGAATCAGTTAACTTAATTGTTTTTATTCTTCCTTGTTTTTCGAATACAACTAGTTTAGCTTTTTCCATTTCTTGCAATATCTTCACAGCGTGAGAATAAGTGCAGTCAACTTCTTTTGCTAAAACACTGCCATATTTACTTCTTATATCTTTATTTAACGCTACCAGAATCATAGCTGGTTTTCTTCGAAAGAAAACTTCAAATATATCTTTTTGTTTCTTGCTCATTTAACAACTCCCCCCTCACCTCAATATGTATACTATAAAATGGATATTTAAATGTTTCTTTTTCAGTTTTACTTTTCAATAAGGAGTGAAAAACACTAAGCTAAAAACCTTTATAAAACATATATCTATACAATTCTTATGCTCGACATAAAGTTTGTGATAGAAAATCCGGATTTAGTAAGAAATGACATTAAAAAGAGACACAAGGAGTTTAAAATAGATAACTTAAACGCTGTTCTTGAGTTCTATCCTAAATGGAAACTGGTTAAACAAGAACTCGATGAATTAAGAAATAAAAAAAATATAATCTCAGAAAACATAAACAGATTAAAGAAAGAAGGAAAAGACATAAAAGGTTTAATTCAGGAAATAAAAGAGCTTCCAGAAAGAGTTAAAGTTTTAGAGTTAGAGGAAGTTGATTTATTAGAAAAAGTCTCACATAACTTGAATAAACTACCAAACATAATGGACAAGTCAGTTCCTTTAGGTAAAACAGACAAAGACAACAAAGTAATAAAGAGATGGGGAAAAATTCCTAAATTCAAATTTGAACTTAAGAATCACGCAGAATTATTAGAAAATTTAAAATTTGCAGATTTTGAAGCAGGGATTAATAATGCAGGACGTGGTTTTAATTATCTTCTAAAAGATGTAGCTTTATTAGATATGGCTCTACAAAGATATGGTGTTGACTTCTTAATTAAAAACAAATTCAATCCGGTTATTCCTCCAATATTATTAAATCACAAAACATTATTAGGGGCATTAAATGGATTAGAAGATTTTGAAAACGTTATCTATAAAATTGAAAATGAAGATTTAAATCTAATTGGAACTGCAGAACATCCATTAGTTGCTTTAAACAAAAACAAAACTCTAAACAAAGAAGATCTCCCATTAAAATTATTTGCAGTTACACCTTGTTTCAGAAAAGAAGTTGGCGGTCACGGTATAGATACAAAATGGTTGTTTAGAATGCATCAGTTTAACAAAGTTGAACAGGTAGTTCTTTGTGAACCAAAAGATTCAATGAAACTTATGAGTTATATGCAGGGTTTAACAGAAAAATTCTTTCAAAGCCTAAAAATACCTTATAGAGTTATAGAAATCTGTTCAGGCGACTTAGGAATAAAATTTGTAAAACAATGGGATATAGAAGCTTATTTCCCAAGACAAAAAGAATACAAAGAAGTAACCTCTGCTGGCAACTGCACGGATTTTCAGGCAAGAGCTCTAAACATCAGATATTTGGATAAAAAAGAGAAGAAATTTGTCCACTTGTTAAACAATACAATGGTTGCAACTTCAAGAGCAATGGTAGCTATCTTAGAAAATTATCAGCAAAAAGACGGCACTATTAAGGTTCCATCTGTCTTGGTCAAGTATATGTATGGTAAAAAATTCATTGGAAAGTGATTTTCTTAGGTTTTCAGCAGTTCTTACAAAACTTTCATTAGTTTTTCCGGTTTTTCTCACGAAAACTATTTTAAGGACATATTTGGTTATAATCTCATGAAAACAGGTTGCGAACAATTAGACGAGTTAATACAAAAATGTAGTAATAAAACCACTTTAGTTTATGGTCCAGCTTCTTCAGGTAAAACCACATTAGCAAAATTAATTGCTATACAATTATTAAAAGAAAATAAGAAAGTAATGTTTATTGATACTGAAAATGGTTTCTCATTGGAAAGATTTTTACAATTAACACAAAATAATAAAGAACCGCTTAAAAATCTTGTTTTGTTTAAACCGAAAAACTTTTTTGAACAGCACAAAACAATTCAGACTCTTGATAGAACTTATAAAAATTTTAGTTTAATAATCCTAGATACTATCGGAATATTTTACAGGAAAGAATTAAAGAAAAATCAGTTACTTGCCAACAAAGTTCTTGGAACACAGTTTTCAATTTTAAACAGAATTTCAAAGGAAGTTCCTATATTACTTACAAATCAGGTATACACTAATTTAACAGACAAAAAAATAAACAACGTTGGCGGCAAGATGGTAAACTCATGGGCGGATTGTTTAATACAGTTAAAGATAAAGCCGAGGAAAATCAAAATAGAAAAACCTTTTGAGTTTGAATCGAATCTAGAAATCATTGAAAAAGGAATTATCTTGAAATAAGCTTACACTTACAAATCAACTAAAAATAATAATATTTAAATGTATGTAAGTGTATATATTTTTGTGAAGATTATAAGAAGAAGGAAAGGAAATAAGGTTTATTATTACCTAAAACATTCTTTTAGAAAAAAAGAACCGCCTATTACAAAGCATTACAGGGCGGTGAAGATAAATTTGTTAACTATTTTTTAAGAACCTATTTAACGGCACGTGACATCCTCCCCGCCATAAATGGTTGTCCTTCAGACAACTTTTTGCTTCGCAAAAAAGCGGGGCTTCCAGCTAAGATAGGCTTAGCGTATAGTTCCTGCTTCTTCCAGCTTGCTTGTTTCTTCTGAACTATTTTTCGAAATAGAGGCAAATCTGTCCACAGGCGTATTAGTTCGGGCTTGTCCAGCCCTAC
>CAYIHC010000049.1:0-7349 GCA_964363105.1 Candidatus Woesearchaeota archaeon
TTCTGTCCCATTAAATATAAAATTACATAAAGGGTTCATTGCTTCACACGATTCTTTCGTGCACCTTTCAAAAGAATTTACTTTATTGACACACTCATCACAATTTTTTAAGGAAAACAATTCTTTCTTGCATTCATATGTTTCAGCACTTGAAAACATCTTGAATATATCTTCACTGTTTACATTACAATTTCCACTGAACAAACCAACAGCACTTGGATTTAGAATAGAAGTATAAATCAAGCTTGCACATATTGATGATTGCTTTAAATTTCTGAATATTCCTGGTTTTTTCGCAACACTACATGAACCCATAGATTCACATTCTTCTCTATTGCAAACATTAGCCTTTTCATCACCGCCCTTGCCGCAGCTATTACAGGTATTAGGATTATTTGGTGGATAAAGAGGTAAACAATCAACATTACTCTCTATATCATTATCAGATCTTACAGCCTTGCATAAACCCTTATTAGAACATTCACTCTCGCTGCATTGTCCATTGGTAGTAGCTCTATTAACAGGATTCAAATATAACAGTAGATCACTATCTAAATTTGGTTCCCCACATTTGTTGCAGTCAAAATAATTATTAAATATCTTTTTTTTGTTGTGGCAAACTCTTAATCTTTCTATTCCTAATGACTCAGCATTCACAATACCATCCTGACAAGACAATAAATAATGCTCCCCATCAGGTTCAGATCTGAAAGAACACTCATTAGTATAAGGTAACATAACTAAATTTCTGATTCCAAAATCATCATTAACATTTATATTACAAGTTTTATCAGATATCTTAACATTACAGGAAGTTAAATCATTTTCATTGATGTTGGAATGTAAATTCGTAGCAAAAGAACCAAAACTATTGCCAAGTTCAGTGCTTAAGGTATTCAAACATTCATTTTTTGTTGTTATTTTTAGTATTGAGTTTTGAGCGATAGAACAGCAACCCAAACTACAATCATCTAATTGACCACACTCTTGTAGAGAAACCTGCCCATCGCAGTTTACAGGATTTTGTCTGCATAGTCCGTCTTTTGAAACACAACATCCCTTCTTTTCTTTACTTACATATATTACAGGATCATGAACAGAAAAAACAAAGGTTTCATTATTAATTGAGTTCAAAACAAAAATTTCATAATCACTTTTTTCACCGTCTAATTTTACATAATATCCGTAGCCTTTAATTCCAAAAAAAGATTTTAAAGTAGAAGTTAAATCAAATTCCTGATCATTAATCAATGAATTAACTCTATCACTTGCAATTTTAATAAAATTTTTTAATTCACTTTTTAAAGAGATCTTAAAATTTTTTATTTCCCTTATTCCTTCTTTTATTAAAACCAAATCCTGTGAAAAATCAAAATCAATACTATTATCCCCAATATTAACATCCACATTGTAATCAGAAAAGTTTACATTAAACCCGCTTCCTTTTGATTTAACAATTTGTTCATAACAATACCCTATGCCAAAATCACTTTCTATCTTATTTTTCAAAGAATTTTCTAAAAACTCAATCTCAGGAACAGAATTAACAGAATCACTTCCAAGATATAAACTTACATTTCTTCCACCGTAGACTATTCTTTTCTCAGTATTAAAATATCCGCCATTCAGATTAAATTCATTTAAAATGCTCTTAACATTGCCTTCTATACATTTCTCAAGAAAAGATTCTATTTGCTCTGTTGATAAGCTCTGAATTAAGGCTTTTGGATCCTTTACATCCTTCTTAAAAAGAAAAGCTATGCTCAAGATTATTATTACAATTAAACCCAAAGCTACAAATATAGTCACTTGACCCCTTTTTCCCATGGATTTTGCCTGTTTTTAAAATTTAAATAGATTGTCCTCTATTTTCTCAAGGATTTTTTCCATTGAATTTTTAAGGTTGTATAATCTTCAGGCCCTTTACCAGTATATCTATGAATATCAAAGTGCAAATGAGGTCCTAAACCTCCCAACCAGCCAGTATCTCCACTAAAACCGATTAATTGCCATGTTTTTACTTTATCCCCCACTTTTACTAAAGAACCCCCTCTTTTGATATGCTCATAAATAGAGAACTCATCACCATCATGCTTGATTTCAATATAGTTTCCATCCTTATCATACGAAGGATTATCACCACCAATAGAAGAATCATCTTTAACATCTACAACAATCCCCTCCAAAGCTGCATGAACCTCTGTCCCAACAGGCACTATAAAGTCAACAGCAGACTTCAATCTTCCAACATGCGCCGGAGAATCATCATAGGTTACAGTTACCTTAGGCCCTAATTTAACAGGAGATCGATATTGGTTTTTAGTTTCCATATCCTAATAAACGTCTTTTTTACATTTATATCTCTTTCGCAAAAACAAAAATTTTTAAAACTAGTAGATTACTCAGAAAAATGAAAGAGATAAGATTCACAAATACAATACAGATATCAGAAGATAAAGGTAGTTTAGCTTCATGTTCAGGCGAATTTCCTGAAAAATGGAAAACAGAACCAGAAGTGATAAAGAAATATTTGGATAATAACCATGTTCTTGATATTACATTAGATGCAAGAAAAAAAGAACTAATACAGCAAGGCTATAGGTTAATTGGAAGTCATTCAGCAATAAAAGTATGTCATTATTGTAAAGAATCAATAAGAGGTAAAAATGTCTGCTACAAAAACACATTTTACGGAATTAAAAGCTGGCAATGTATCCAAGCTTCAGTAACCTTAGATTTCTGCAACTTAAGATGTGAATGGTGCTGGAGAAACATAGAATATAATTTCCCAAAAAATACAGAATTCAAAGACTCACCAGAGTTTATAGTTGATGGTTTTATCAAAGCGCATACAGATATAATAAAAGGCTTTCAGGGAAATAAAAATGCAAATCAATTAAGAGTAAAAGAATCACAGAAACCAAAACATGTTGCATTAAGCTTAACAGGAGATGCCTGTATGTATCCAAGACTTCCTGAATTAATAGAAGAAATCCACAAAAGAGATATGACATCTTTCCTAGTAACAAATGGAACATTTCCCGATATGGTTGAAAAACTAATCAAACATCAGCCAACGCAAATCTACATTACATTACCCGCCCCAAATGAAAATATCTACAATAAAGTTTGCAGGCCATTTGCAGATGGAGGCTGGCAGAAAATATTAAAATCATTAAGTTTACTAAAAAATTTCCAGAGAAGTGTCATCAGGTTAACATTGGCAAAAGGAATGAATATGTTAAATCCAGAAGAATACGCAGAACTAATAAAAGATATTGATTTTGATTTTTTGGAATTAAAAGCTGCAATGCCAATTGGTCCTGCACAATACAGAATGACTTTTGACAACATGCCTTATCATAAAGAAATAGTTGATTTCGCAGAAAAAATAGGTAAAATCACAGATCATAAAATCATAAGTGAAAAAGAAGAATCAAGAGTTGTTTTAATGACAAAAAACGGAAAAGACAAAAAAAGATTTTTAGAATTAGGTTAGTTCAACACATAATTCGAAGGGTATGAATAATCTCTTATTAAACTGCGCATCATTTGATGTGACAATACAATACTTGCTAAATAATCTTCATTCGGTTTAAAACCGAGCTCTAACAAAGGTTCAACTTCTAAATTTTTTACAGCTTCCAGATAAGCAGAATTTTTTTCTAAAGCATTAGTAAGATCCCCCCATTGCATTTTAATTTCAAGTTCAGAAGGTAAAGACAATATCGGATTAGTATCATCTAAATGTGTAATCTTAGATTCATCTACAAACAAAAAACCGAACAAATTACAAATAAACTCGACAGAAAATTTCTTCAGACTTTTCATAAAACTCATCTATAAATTAATTATTTAAAGTTTATTCTTTTGTTTTTAATTCCACAAATTTCCCAAAAGGTCCCGGGTTTATTATTAAAGTTTGATTTTTATAGAGCTGCTTTTTCCCCCAATTCTCATGTAAATGTCCGCAAACATATAATAAGGGCTTATATTTATCAACAAATTCCTTAAAAGATTTACAACCCCCATGTCCTTTAGGTAATTCATCCAAAACAGTTCCGTAAGGCGGAGCATGAGTCACAAAGATTATTTTCTTATCTTCCAACTCATCTTTCACATCATCGATAAATTCTTCGAAATCTTTGTCTCTTTCACTGAATCCCCCACCCCCATAACCCACAATTAAAAACTCACCAACGTTTAATAACCTTTTATGGGTATAATTCAAATTCTTAAATTCCTTGCAAAATCCATTTAGTTCAGCATTACTCTCATGATTCCCTGCTATGATTATAAATGGTTTTTTTAATGAATTAAACTGCCTTAATATTGCCTCTTGAGCCCTTCCCCAGACAGAAAAATCTCCAGCACATATAACTAAATCCGCATTTTCAGCCATTTCCTTTATCTTATTCAAGGCTTTAACACTTCCGTGCATATCAACGAAATTTAAAATTTTCATTATTTAAAATCTAAAAGTAATGTTTTTATTGTTTTTGGTTGTTCTCAAACACAATAATGCTTATTAAGTTTGAAATATATACCCAAAATATGAAAAGATTAATCTTATTGTTAATATTTGTGATAATAGCCCTGATTTCTATACAAACAGCTTTGGCTTATGCTTACAGATATAATTATAATAACTATGATGATCCGCATCAATATTCAGGCTATAAATATTATCAAAGCCCCTATCAAGGATATTCTGGTTTTTATTCCTATGATCATTATTCTCCTTATCACTATTATAACCAACCAAGATTTATATATTACAACTATTATCGATATTAAAAATGCGTGATAAGATTTATATATTACAACTATTATCGATATTAAAAATGCGTGATAAGATTTATATATTACAACTATTATCGATATTAAAAATGCGTGATGCACTAATTGTTGGAATAGATCCAGGAACTACATCAGCGTATGCTCTACTCGATCTATATGGAAATTTAATAAAACTAAAGAGCAGTAAATTATTAAACCTAAGCACAATAATAGAAGAAATAACAAATGAAGGTAAAGTAATCATAGTTGGCTGCGATGTTTCTCATGTTCCTGATTTTGTTTCTAAATTAGCAGCAAAGTTAAATGCGGTTGTTGTTAAGCCAGATTTTGATTTCAAGGTTGGATTAAAACAAAGAATGACAAAAGAATTCAAGGTTAAAGACGATCACCAAAGAGATGCTTTAGCCGCAGCCTTAAATGCCTTTTCAGAATTTAAGGAAACATTTGAAAAGATTGATCAGGATTTAAAGGAAATAGGAAAAGAACATTTAAGCTCGAAAATAAAAGAAATCTGTATAAAAAATAAATTAAATATCATAGATGCAATAAAACTTATTGAAACACCAGAATCAAAACCAAATAACAAGAAAAAAAGAAATAGATTCTTCAATTACAATGAAACCACAGAAACCATAAAGTTATTAAAAAAACAAAATAATTACTTACAAAAGAAATTAAAATATCTCGAGTTTAAACATAGAGAAATAACAAAACAAATAGATAAAAAAGTAGAAGAAAGAATTAAAAAATTAAACACAATTGCAGATTTAAACAATAGTTCCTATAGAAAAGAAATCCTAAATAAAACTATGGAAATTGAAACATTAAAAACCAAGATAAATAAATTAAAGAATTGTTTATTAAATTTAAAGGAAAATATTATTGTAAAAAAATTCAGTAATCTCCATATAGACGAACTAAACAATAACATAACATATATAGAAAACCCTAATATTTACTCTGAAAAAGCTTTAATTTTATGCTTAGGGAAAATAATAATATTCAAGGAAAAACCATCGGATTATTTATTAAAAAAAGAAATAATTTTTGTTAACAACACTTGTGTCTTGGAGGAATTTGAAGATTTTGTTGTTGTAGACAATAAAAAGTTGAATAAAGAAATTAATTCTTTGAATTTAATTGAAAATCTAATTGAAAATTATCGATTAGAACGCCAAAAACAAGCCTCAGAATCCATTTTAAAGTAGAACAGTCATCTTTATATATAAGTTTCATTTTATGTATAAATTAGTTTGCAAGAGGTGAAAAGATTTGGCGATTGGAGATTGGTTTTTAGCAAGAAGTGATGCATTTAGGTATCTTTTATCAAAATTTTCAGAACATAAATCTGAAACCATTAAGTCATTTAATAGAGTAAAGAATGAAAACAAGGAAATTATACGAAAAGTAAAAGAACACGACGATGCTATAAAGAGCTTCGAAAAAGCAATAAAGGAATTAAGCGCCAAAGGTCTAGTTCTAAGCGAGTCTACTTCAAGAATCATAAAAAGAAAACGATAAATTATTTAAAGTCTTAAATTCGATAAGTAATTATGAAATGGTATTTTGCTTCAAGACAAAAACATAAGCAGGCTATTAGAGGAATAATCAAAATATTAAAAGAAAACAACCAGAACATAGTTTTTGATTGGACAGAATTAGGAAAAATTAAACCCTATAGTTGTAATCGGGGAATATGTGGGGAACTTTCAAATAAGATTTCATTGGCATTATTAGACGCAGAAATTTTTGTTCTTATCTCAGATAAAAGGGGCACAGATATGTTCGTTGAGCTTGGAATTGCAATAGCAAACTGGCTAAAAAACAAAGGAATAAGAATTTACATCGTCGGGGAATGGAATAAGAGGTCATTAATGCAGCTTCATCCAGCCATTATTCATGTCAATAATCTAAGAGATGTATTTTATAAAGAATATCCTAAGATTATTGAAAAACTAAATTTTATTTAAAATGGTCAAAATATTTTCCAAAAAATATAGAATATTCTCAAACCACTATTTAAACCATTGAAAATTCTAACAAATAAACTGTAGGAAATTACAAATTTTTCAGTAGTTTTTACAATTTTTTATAATCACATCTTATTAAACACTTCATACAATCTAACTTAATGAACCAAGAATTAAAACCAGAAAACTACAAAGGCTTAATCAAAGATATAGGTAAAATCCTAGAAGATAGTAGGACTAAGGCATTTAGGGCTGTAAATGAAATTCTTGTCAAAACTTATTGGGAGATAGGTAGAAGGATAGTTGTTTTTGAACAACAAGGTAAAGAAAGAGCTGAGTATGGTAGTTATTTATTGGAAAAACTATCAAAAGATCTTAGATTAAGGCATGGGAAAGGCTTTAGTCGGAGCAATATTACCTACATGAGACTATTTTATCTCAAATATCAAAAAAGTGAGACACTGTCTCACCAATTGTCTTGGAGTCATTATTTTGAACTATTAAAAATTGAAGAAGATTTAGAAAGGTCATTTTATGAAAAACAATGCATAAATGAAAACTGGTCTGTAAGAGAACTAA
>CAYIHC010000050.1:0-7281 GCA_964363105.1 Candidatus Woesearchaeota archaeon
TTAAATGAATTGCTTGAGTTTATTGCAACTGTTTTGGTGCCTGAAACAGGTGTTGGCGGCTATGTGAATACTTCCCTGGATTTAGCGGCTGATTTAATTGGGGCAATTTTAGCTTTAGTTCTGATTAGATTGAAAAAACGAATTTAGAAACTTTTAAAAGAGTAATTTGTTTGCTATTTTTGGGACAGTAGCTCAGCCTGGGAGAGCACTCAACTTTTAAAGTTGGCTCTGACGGCTGAAGACCGTGGTAAAAAGCCAAGCTTTTGTTTGGCCTTCCGCAATCGGGGGTTCAAATCCCCCCTGTCCCATTTTTTTATATTTTTATCGTTTGCCATTCCTATAATCTCCATCCACTTGGATACATTAGGATATCCGCTAATTTGTAAAACTGTTCTCTTGTAAATCTTACCTGTCCGTTTATCAAAGGGACTTTCATCACCCAACCAGAAACTAAATCCCTGTCTTTTTAACCAGTCTGCAATTTTAGTTACAAGTTTCTTATCTTTGAGGGCAATACGCACGACAGGGTAATATAAATATCTTCCATGATTTTTTTTCATTATGAGTGAACCATCTGTATCAAATACTCCTTTAATAAAGGATTTAACCCATACATCCCTTCCCCAAATCCAGTTAGGCACATCTACAATACAATGTTTTTTTTGATAACCTGAGGTGATTAAAAAAGATAAAAGACCTTGTGATTGTATTTTTAATATTCGATTATTTGCTTTGCGTTTAATAAGCGAATGCATTTCGATACCAAATAAAGGATCAACCAACTCTTTATTGATATACCCAAAATATTGTTTATCGTCTTTTATATGCCCGCCGATCACAATGCAATGGTCCTTTCCAGCTTTTAGAGAACCTATATAACCGTCGCCGGCAAGAATACCTATAAACTCAGCTAATCTTTCTGAGGGTTCTTTTGGTAACTTTAAACCAATTTTTTTATCTACGTGGCTTAGAGTTACTTTGTTTAGGTTAAATTGCATAAAGATCAGATAAGGCTTATATTTAATACTGTTTCGCTTTCTCAAATTTTCCCTACGAAATCTTTATTAATGCTGATAAACTTAAAGTTAATATGGTAAGAAGAGGTAAGAAGGGTGCGATTGAATTATCAATGACTACCATTATTATAATTATTATAGGGGTTACTTTATTGAGTTTAAGTTTAATATGGATAAGAGGAACTATTAAAAATGTTACTGATATAAGTGAAAAGGCTTTTAAAACTGCAGAAGGTGAAATAGGAAAATTATCTGGTGTTTCTCAATTATTAACATTAAGTCCGACTAGTATTGATTTAGCACAACAGGCTTCAAATTCTGTTGAAGTGATAATTGCAAATTTTGAAACACAACCAATAAGTGTAACTGCGGAAGTTGAAAGTGGAGATCCAAAATTAATTTGTTTATTTGCTGACAGACCTGAAAAAAGTGGAAAATCGAAAACCTATAATTTAGGATCTGGAAGTCAGGTTAAAATAAAATTAATTGTGAGTGATACTGGCAGTAATTTAGGTGTTAATCATTGTGTTATAACTGCTAAAGGAACTGGAATTGATGAAAGCACTGAGACTTTAATAATGAATATTATTCCTAAACGAGGAGTTTTTGGATAATTATTTTTAATAAAAATTTCTTTCTATTATCTGCATAAGTTCATCTGAATCTATAGGAATTTCAATTTTTGCATCTGCGCAATCAGGAGAAATATCATAGCCTGTTATACAGATTACCTTTGCCTTGGGCTGATATTCTTTGGATAATCTCATAACCTGGACGCCATCTACTCTTGACAATAATTCTAAGTCTACTAAAGCTAAACTGTATTTACCCCCCCAATTATAAAATCGGCTGCATCATCGCCATTAGTAAAGCCTTGTATGAAGTATCCTTTTTTTTGTAACATTATGAGTGTTGCGGGGAATTTAGATTCTAAGCGATCATCAACCCAAAGTATAACGCCTTTGCAACTTTTATTTTCCAAATCTTCTTTCTCGTTTTTCATATTCATTTAAGCATTCTACGAAATCTTCCTTACTGAATTCAGGCCATAATTTGTCAATAAAGATTAATTCTGCGTAGCTTCCCTGCCATATTAAAAAATTAGAAATTCTTTTTTCCCCACCGGTCCTTATTATTAAGTCTATATCTGAATTTAAATTTAAATTTTTACTAAAAACTTCTTCATTTATTTCCTTAATATTTGGATTTTCATTTATCTTTTTTATAGCATCTATTATCTCTTGTTTCCCCCCATAAGCAATTGCAAAGTTAACCTGATAATTTTTATGGTCTTTTGTTTTTTCCATTAAGTTGTTTAGTATTTTTTGTAAATCTTCTGGCAACATCCATAATCTACCAATACAATTTACTTTTATCTGGTTTTTGTAGATTCTTTCGTCGTTTAATAAGCTTGAAAATTCCTTCTTAAAAATATTCATTAGATAATCAAACTCCTCTTTAGGTCTATTAAGATTTTCAATTGAAAGACAGAATAAAGTTAGTTCTTTAATATTAAATTCTAGACACCAATTGAATACCTCTTCTACCTTTTTAGCACCCCATTCATGACCTAACCAAGGTTTTAGCATTAATCGTTTAGCAAATCTACGGTTTCCATCCATTATTATCCCTAAGTGTCTTGGGACTTTATTGCTGGTTTGTATCATTTTAAAACCTAGATTAAATCGTTTTTTAAAGGTTTTGAACGTATTTTGAATTTACTTACTTGGGTTTTAACTGCATTTGGGGCTTACAACAAAAAAAGTAACAAACGAAAGGCTTTTAAAATAGTTTGAGGGCTTTAAAAGAATGACAAGCCTTTATGATGTAGATGTGGACAAACTCCTTAGTAAAACAGCTGAAGAATTAAAGAAAGTTAAAACAATGGAAATGCCTGAGTGGGCGAAATTTGTAAGAACAGGAGTTGGACAGGAAAGAGTGCCTGATAATAGAAACTGGTGGTATACGAGAGCTGGATCTGTGCTAAGGAAGGTCTATATGTTTGGGCCTATAGGGGTAAGCAAGTTAACAGGATATTACAGCAAGAGAAAAAACAGAGGATATAAGCCAGAAAGAGTTTATAAGGGATCTGGAAAGATTGCTAGGGTTATATTACAGCAATTAGAAGCAAGTGGGTTTATAGAAAAAAAAGATATTAAAGGAAGAAAGGGAAGATTAATAACAGCAAAAGGCAAAAAGTTTTTAGCTCAAATAGCAAAGGTTTCTAAGTAAAATGGAACAGCAAGAATTAATTCAATTACAGGAACAGGTAAGATTAAAGAAACAGATAGAAATGATAGAAGAAAATGCAAAGAAATTTTTAAGCAAAGAAGCATTGAACAGATTTGGAAATTTGAAATTGGCATTTCCTGATAAATCATTAAGAGTTTGCGGTTTAATATTGGAAGCTGTTAATCAAGGGCATATAAAAGAACAATTGAGTGATAAGGAATTTTTAAATTTACTCAGAATGACAGAAGAACCAAAGAAGGAGTTTAGATTAAAAAAATAAAATGGCAAGAGCAAAAACAAGAGCCTTTAAAAAAAGATTAGGAAAAAGCAATAGTCAGACAAAGTGGGCTCCATTCTGGACAGTTCCTAAAGCACATGGAAAAGGAAGAACCGTGCATCCAATAAGAAATACAGCAATTAAAAGAAACTGGAAACGAGGAAGGTTAAAGGTATAAAATGGCTGAGAAAATTTATATTATTCCATTAACAAAAGCAGTTGAAAAGGCCTGTTCATGGAGAAAAAGCAAGAGAGGAGTTAGAACTGTTCAAAAGTTTTTAACAAGACATACAAAAAGAATAGTTAAAATTGGTCCTTATTTGAATATGCATCTATTACAGTATGGCAGGACAAGAGCGCCTAACAAGGTTAAGGTAAGAGTTGAATTTGTGGAAAAAGATAAGATTAATTATGCTTTTGCTGAGTTATTTGATGCTCCTGTAATTACTAAATTAGAAGTGAAGAAAGAAGAACCTAAGAAGGATGAGAAGAAATTAGAAGAAAAAGCTAAGGTTGAAGAAAAGAAAAAAGATAATGTAAAAGTTGAGGGGGAAAAAGAATTAAGAGTTGAAGAAAAGAAGGAAGTTAAATCTAAGAAAGAAGCTAAACCAAAAGCTGTTAAAACTACAAAGCTAAAAAATAAAGATATTTAAACTGTATTTCTGTTGTTAAACTATGAATAAGTTGCCATTTGAGAAGATTAAAAGAGAGATCTTAGTAAGAAAAGAATCTGAGACTGATCTTAGTAAGGGCAGGAAACCATCTGCGAGGAGCGTTGAGGAATTATTAAACTCAGGGATGATATGTCTGAATAAGCCTCAAGGGCCTAGCTCACATCAAGTGTCAGATTATGTTAAGAAAATTTTGAATTTAAATAAATGCGGACATTCAGGAACACTCGACCCTAATGTTACAGGTGTTTTACCTGTTGCATTAGGCAGAGCTACAAAAATTGTTCAGGTTTTGTTGAGTGCTGGAAAGGAATATGTTTGTTTAATGCATTTGCATAATGATTTCAGTGAAGATAAAATAAGAAAAGCGTGTAAAAATTTAATTGGGGGGATAAAACAATTACCTCCCTTGAAATCCGCTGTCAAAAGAGTTGAAAGAGAAAGGGAAATTTATTATTTAGAAGTTATGGAAGTTAAAGAAAGAGATGTTTTGTTTAGAGTTGGATGTGAGGCAGGAACTTACATCCGCCGGCTCTGTGAACAAATAGGAAGCGAATTAAAAAGCAAGGCACATATGTTACAGTTGGTGAGAACTAAAGCTGGACCTTTTGATGATAAAGAGATGTATAGCTTGCATGATTTAAAAGATGCGTATGAATTCTGGAAATCAGGTGATGAAAAATTAATTAAAAAAATAATAAAACCCATAGAATTTGCTGTCCAGCATTTACCTAAGGTGTTTGTTTTTGACAGTGCTGTTGATAAACTATCACATGGAGCAGATTTATATGTTGGGGGAATATCGAAATTAGAAAGCTGTATTGAGAAAGGTGATATTATTGCTGTGATGACTTTAAAAGAAGAATTAATTTTTATTGGAAAAGCAATGATGAACTGTGATGAAATGATTAAATTAGAAAAGGGTGTTGGGGTGAGAACAAATAAGGTTTTTATGGATACTAAAATTTATTAAAAATCGATGATTAATAAAGTTTTTAAATTATGGTTTAAACTAACGATTTATGGCTTACAAAAGACAGGAATCTTACCAATGGGTGAAAGATTTATTACTTACACTAAATGGGATAAATGAGCTTTACATGAAGCATGGTGGCTTGGAAGATGTATTCTCTGGTGGGTTTCGTAAGGAAACTGGAAGACTCATTAAAATGTTGGATTCTGATAAATCCGATAAAAAAGGAATTGTCCTTGAAGTAAGGTTGCATTTAGCAAATTCCTTTCCATGCCAGGAGCCTAATTTTATTTAATCTCATAAACAACAAGATTGCAGTTTTTCTTTTCTTTAATATTGAGATAATTTTTTAGTTCAATTAATAAGTTATCAGGCTCGAAATTAGTTCCAAGCATTTCATCGTAGCTTATATTGATATAATCAATTTTTCCTGTGAATGAAAGAGATTTAATATTTAATATTTTTTCCAGAGCTTCACTGACTTCATAATGCTCATTAACTTTTTTTATGTAGCCTTTTTGGTGCAAGGCGTGAATAATATCATATAATTCCGAGAACTGAACTTTTGCTTTTGCGAATATGTCTGATGCTTTAAATTTCTTCAAGCTTAGAACGAGATTTAATACTGCTTTTTGCTGGGGGGATATTTGAGGCAGAGATAAAGAATTAATCTTTATTCCTGTTCCTTCTTCCATATTAGTTACAATTTCGCCATTATTTAAATTGAATAATAAACTGCAAGAATCAGTTAAGATTAAAACTGTTGGAATGATCTTAACCTTTATTTCTTTTCCAGGATTCAAGGATTTAATATCCTGAACAGATAAAACTGGTTTGATAAGGGGTAATAAAGCTTCATTTGAATCAGCGTAAACATCTGTGATTTGGGAATTTTGCAATATAGAAATTGCTTCACCGCCGTGTTTTGTTAGTCTTGTTCTGATGTTCACAAATATAGGCAAATCTACAACACCAACTATCATTCCAGTGCCAATTGATAAACTTTGAATCTCGCTTTCTGTTTGTGAGTTTATTCCTTCCAATGAATTTGAAATTGCTTTTAAGTCGTTTGGATTTGTTATCTTGAGAATAATTTGTGTAGAGCACTGACTTAAGACATTTTTATCTACTCTTGCACTTCTTTGTGAGATAATACACAAACCTAAACCAAACTTCCTGCCTTCTGAAGCAATTTGTCTTAAAATAGAAGAAGATTTTGATTCGCCGAAATTTCTTTCTGGAGCAAAGTTCTGTGCTTCTTCTATGACCAAGAAAAAAGGAGGGATATTGTTTTTCTTTCTTTCCATAAATAAGTCTCTTGCTAATTTGTAAACAATTACTTCCTGAACTTCCGGTGGAACGCCTCTCAGATTTATAATTGAAGCTTTTGATGGTTTTACTAAATCCTGAGGTAATGTTGGGGTATCTGAAAATAAATCCAAAGACTTTACATACTCTATTATATTTATTAATGTAAATTTTGCAGAACTTTCTTCCTGCTCTAATTGAAAAATTAAATTTTCAAAATCAATTTGTTTCATATGTTTTAAAGAGGAATATAATATCCCTTGCTGGTTTGAAGATAAATTAACAGGCAATAAGTGTAATAATTCCGATGCTGTTAAGGCTTTGTTGGACATTTTTAACGGAAAACAACCAGGATTAACTGAAGTATCTGTTGAGAATTCCTGAATTTTATTTAAGAAACTAGTTGGTTTTAGATTGAATTTAGATAATCTATCTTTGTTTTCTGTGTTTGGAAATTTTAATGATTGATACTCGCCATGAGGGTCGATTATAACAATTGGAATGTTTCTTAATAATAGTTCTTCTAATAATACTGAAGAAGCATAAGATTTTCCTGAACCTGATTTTGCAAGGATTGAACAGTGTTTAGTTATTAATTTGTTTAAATCCAAGAATACTTTAATATTATCATAACCATCCAATGTTCCGATGAAAGCTGAGTTTGGAGTGTTTTCAAGACCTAAAACTGTTTTTATTAGAGAATCTTCTGCTTTATAGACTTCTGAGTTTGGTTCTAAAGGCGTTCTTAATGGCTTTAATAATTTATTTTTTCCAGCCTTGCTCCTGGCTCTGTTTGTGGTTGTT
>CAYIHC010000051.1:0-7139 GCA_964363105.1 Candidatus Woesearchaeota archaeon
GTTATAACTGCAGAATTTTTTATGTAACCAATGCTTGCATAATAAGTTTTTTTATTGTCAGAATTTAAATTAATAAAATAAGGTGCGTGAGAAGTCAATACAACATCATTTTCTTCAGCAGTTTTCTTTACTTCAGGGGCTTTCTCTTTTGTAACATGAATAGATCTTACAAACTCTAATTCCATATTACCTAAGTTTAATTCATTTAATTTCTTTATTCCTTCTAATGTTCCGCCTTTAACACAAATAGGAATTCCAGCAGTTCCAAATCTTAATTCATTGAATTTCATTTTCCTGTTTTTAATTGTTTAACCTCAGGCACATAAGTTTCTGGCTTAAATTTTTTTGTGATATGAACTCCGCCTTGATACTCAACATTTTTCAGTCCCTCATCGTTAAAAACAAACTTCTGAATATTTGCCGGGCAGATAGGCGCAAAAACAATTCTTTGACTATAAGTCTTAATATAATCTGCTATAGGATTATCGCCTTTGCCTGTGCTGCAGCTCTGTAAAACAACAACAGCATCATCTTTCGTCGAACTCTTTATAGCATTAAAAATATCTTCGTCTGTGGAATCAAGGTAAGACTTATCATCATCCCCCTTACCAAGATTGATACCATATTGATATCCATGCCCCCCGATTAATATCAAACCAATTTTACCGAATTTTTCATTCGCTTTACCTAATTGCAATCTAATTCCTTCATCTTCTGAAGCCTCCGTAATAAGTAAATGGTATTTGCTTGATAAAGAATTATATAACCAATCCTCATTATTAAATGCCCCATTCCAATCATTACGATTTAATATTACTAAAGCAACTGGCTTATCAGTTTTTTCTGCTTTCCAATTTTTTGAAACTATATCAAGAGTCGCAAGGTTATAACGGTTTTTTTCTGTTAATCCGAGCTCATCAATCTTTTCTTGATATTTTTTCTTAAATTCAGGGCTATCCTGATAATAATTATATTTTTTAGAGAATTCTTTCGCTTGTTCGGGTTTAATCTCTAATATTTTAAGTGCTGCAATTTCATGATAATCCAAATCAGATCCTACAGCAGAATTATACTCTCTCAACTCATTTAAGTCTACACCATAAGTTACATCAGTCATTCCCCTACCGCCAACAATTTTTCCATACTCTTTAACCTTATTAGGTTCCACACCCACAGATAAAAAATGAAGAATATCGCTGTAGCTATAAGCTCCATTCTCAAAATATTGTAGAATTGTTTTTGGAGGCAATCCTAATCTTATTACCTCTATAAAATCATCCACTTGATATCCACCAGGAATAGAATATTGATAGTTGTGTTCAGACAAAACATTTAGATAATCTTCTAATTGTTTAATTTCAATCCCATAAGTAAATAAACGAGCATAAACTTGTCCGTCTGTTAAGAAACTCGGATATAAAAAACCGCTCGTTTCCTTCCCTTTAAGATTGCGCTGATATCTTTTAAAAACCGCCTGGTAATCATCAATAAATTTCTTAGGAATATCCAGTTTAATAACCTGTTCAAGATTGTCTTCTAATCCCAAATCCTTGTATTTAATAAATTGTGAAGGAGATATCTCATATTCAATGAGATCAAATACTTCCGAGGGTTTTGCTCCAGCGTCTAAATAAGTTTTCGCTGTTTCGAGATTTACTCCTTTAGGAACTAAACCAATAATATCTCCAGAGGAAAAACCAGCTTTCAAAAATGGACCCCCCGCCGCAGGTAATATTCCTGCACTTGTTAGCCTTCCTGCACTAAAACCATCAGTCCCGCCAATTAAGTAGCTTGTATACCATTTTAATTGTTCGGAGCTAAACTTACTAACCTCGTAGATATCGCTTAAGGAATCATAAACATTAAAATCAACAGAATTTTTTTTCTTAATATCTCTTAGAATACCATTTCTACTTATAGTTATAAATTTGTCATTCACCCCAACTATGATTTCGGTTCTCGCATTTTCAGTTTTTTTCAATTTATATCGAGGATAAACTGTCTGTGTTAATAGTTTCTTGTCTTTAACTTCAACCACGCTATGAGAAAAGTCTCCAAGCCTTTTTAATTTTCCTTTTCCCCCTAAAAATTTCACAAAATTTGGCTTAACCTCAACTAAAGCTTTATCAGTTTCAAGAGTGAATTCATAAGCATTATCTTTATATTTAACATTGCCTTTAATAAACTTATTAACAAAACCGTCTGAAAAAACCACTAAATTATCCCCAAGTTTCTCATTTAGTTCATTTCCAGAAACAACCACAAGATTATTCCCTTCCAATTCCCCCACAACAAGATCAGTTTCTTCTTGTAGAACTCTAAAATTTCCACTTATCCCCATTTGATCAATTTTTGATTTTGAATTAAATTCTAAAATTAATCCGTTATTAGAATAAACATTGTTATACCTCAATTTTCCTTTCTTAATTTCCAACGCCCCTTCACTTACTCCCAATTTTACATTTTTTTCATCTAAAAAAGATACACTATCCCCGTCATTGAAGATTATTTTCAGCGTAAATTCTTCATTTAAACCAGATAAGCCTATTTTCCCACTAGAATCTTCATTAAGATATAATAAAAGTCTACGCTTGCCCCAATCAACCCTTTTTGAAATCAAGATTTTGCTGTTAGATGGTATCTGCAAAACAGGTCCGTGCGAATCCCCTAACTGAACAGTCCCGCCCTTTTCAGAGGTAATTCTATAGTAACCATCAATTTCTTTTACTTCAACGCCACCCTTATTTTGAATATTCAAAGGAATCTCTTTAGCCCCAATTTCACCTATTTCAGGGTTTGTTGTCTGAACAGTAAACCCTTCAGGTTCAGGCGTAGAATTTACTAATTGTTGCATAGATAAAAATAGAAACAAAATAAAAATACCCCCTTTAATCAGTTTACCTTTATTCATTTTTTACTCCCGAATATAAATATCAAACCGCTTTGACCTTTATCATAAATCATAACCACCGAAGTCTTTTCGTCTATTGGTAAAACTCGAATATCATACCCATAAGAAAGAATCTTAGCAATTTCAATCTGCCCATCATTCTCTCTTTGCTGTTTAACTATTTCGTTAGCAACATAACGCATTTCACCAAGATTAGAATTTAATTTAAGTTTATATTCATCTTTTGGTTTTACATTCAAATCACCAATAACAATTGTAACTGGATAAATTAAGGTAATATCAATAAGATTATTATAAACAGTAACGTTTGCTCCAACATAACCTTGTTTAATACTATTTTTAGGTAATTTATCAGAAAAACAAATTGGAACTTCATATCTCAAATACTCTTTCAATTGATATTCCAATCCTTCCTTGCTTATTAGAACGATTTCATTTTCAAATAACCCCCAAGCAGTTTTGATCTTACTTTTTTCTTCTCGAGAAGAAACTTCTAAAGGTCCAATAGGTGAATTTCTTAAATCAATAAAACCCCCATTGAAATGAATTGTTCTTATAGCCTCTTCTGTGATCTTCTTTAAACAAAAATTAATTTTATCTTCAATTTCTTCAACCTTAAAAGGAATTTCCAAACTATTAATCATTACTTCTTTTTTATAAGAATTAACAGAAAAGAAGTAGAACACTACTGCCAGAATAATAAAAATAATAATCCCAACTAATATAAGTGAAGTTAATTGTCCTCTTTTTTCAAAAAAACTCATTATTTAACAAAAGTTTCTAAATATATAAATATTTAGCCCCGGGAAGATTCGAACTTCCGTCAAAGCCTTTCTTCCCTCAGCTTAAACCGAGGAGATATCGGAACCTTAGGTTCTGATTGTCAAAGGGCTCTATCCTGGGCCGCTAGACGACGGGGCTATAACTAATCACTTAAAGAATTCTATTTAAAAAACTTCCCTTACAAGATTGGTCTTTATAGGGTCTCATTATTTAAACGCAAAAAAAGTTAATACAAATATAAATAACCAGACTATAAAGGAGATTATTGCCCAATTTTTATTCCTGACGAAACTCGCAAAAACTAAAGAAAGTGTTGCAATTATCAAGGGTATAAAACTTATTGGATTCATTTTACATTAGCTCCTATTACCATTAAAAAGTTTCCAAATGCGAATATGCCCTGCGCTATTGGGTTTTGTGGATTTGATATCAAAAAAGGCAATGATAAGAAAATTACTAATCCAGCTACTATCCTAACTACAAGTCCTGTTGTTAGACATAATTCGCCTTCTTTATTCATTTTATTACTATTTCTACAAGTATTACATCTATTTATTATTTTCTATTTTTAAGTTTAATAACAACACTATTTAAAATTCATTTACTATCAGAACTAGCTAATCTGCTTAGAATATTCTCAGCTTCTTTGTGTTTCTGATCATGTGCAAAATTATCAGGCTTAGGTGTTCCAAAAGCAACACTTCTTACTCTATCCTGATCAACATTATCAGGATTATTCGCAACATTAGATTTAACACTTTCATGAATTCCAACACCATTTCCAGTAACCTGACCATTTAAATTCAACTGCGCTTGTTGTGTTTGAACTGGACTAACATTTAATTGAGTAGTATTTTGTATGGGATTTGGATTAACATTCTGTTGAAGATTACTTGAAGAAGGTCTGATAAATACTTGCCCAGTATCATTGTCTCTATAATAGGTAGTTCCATGACTCTGTATAGGTGCACCTCTTGACATTATTGGTGTTTGTTGGACAGGATTAGGATTAGAAACAGGTTGTATTATGTTTTGTATAGAATTTTGATTAACTTGTGCATTTAAACCATTACTAATTCCATTTTTAATCATCAACTCAATTTCTTTTGTGCAATGCGGACAATTTAATTTCATTTTAACCTCTTTTCTTAATTTACATATACACTTTCTATTTAAAAAAGTTTTGATTTACATTTTCAAGATATTGTATCTAAACAGCAATAACATACTAAATGTTGTGTCATTAAGATTTTCGTTTATATCTCCCCCTTAACTCCACTTTATTTAACCTTTCAAGAACAGTTTTAAAATTTTTATTTCCCCGTTTATATCCATCCAATACAGCATCAAAACATTCCTTACTTAAATTATAATGCTTGGCATCTAATGCTTGTTTCAATAATCTTAAATCAACAGCCTTATCTTCATCCTTTTTGCTTACAAAACTCAAACCAAAATCTATAAAATAAACTTTCCCATCTTTATAAATAAAATTAGAAGTTGTTAAATCTCCATGGACTATATCTAAAGAATGCATCTTTCCAATTTCCTCACCGATTAACTCACCTGTTTCAACAATCTTTTTATTATCAAAGTTATCTAAAGCATCTCTTAAAACAGTTCCATCAATAAAATCCATCTCAATTTCCATCTCTTTTTCATCTACACTATAAACCCTAGGTTTGTTAATATTAACCTTTTCTAGAATTTTACCCTCGCTTCTTGTCCTTAATTTTCTCAATTCTAAATCCAATTCTTTAATTCTATAACCTTTGGAAATCCTTTTCTTTACTACTCTATCTCCATTTAAATACAATACTGCTTCAGCTCCTCTTGATAGCTCTTTCATGAAATTAGCTTAATAATAAATCTTAAAAGCCTTTTTATTTAATCATTTTTTATTGAGAATTCCTCTAGATACAATTCTGTAGCCTCTTTTAAATTATTTATAGCTTCTTCTATTGTTTTACCTTGACTAACAGTCCCAACTTCAGCACATTTAGCTATATACATATCTTCTTCCATCCCCAATATTGCAGTAAACGTTTCCATAGTTTTAATACGTCAAAAGGTTTTTTCTTTCGTGAAGGTTTCTTTTTTTAGAAAAAAGAAAGGTTCATTCGCTTCTGCATTTCTCGCAAAAATATTCACTTAAATTAAAATTACTAGAAACACTAAACTTCAATCCACAGGATTCGCACTTAACAATCAAGAAAAATCACCTCTTTTTTCACCTCTCAAATTTAAGAATAAAATACAACTATATAAATATTTATCCAATGAAACAGCTATAAAGAAAAATAAAGTTTAACCCTCTTCCTCAAAATAATCATCAAGCGTTCTATAAATAGGAACCGGTATACTGCCAGGATTCACAGAATGTGGTCTCCCTTCTAAAACCATTACTCTACTCATTAAATCGAACAAATCAATTCTATTTACTTTAGCACGATAACAGGGAGTTAAAGGATCATGCTTTTTTTTATGGTCTCCTCTTCTTATCGAAGATTCCTGCCACCCACAATATTCAACATGACCAAGAGATTGATTTTCAAAATGAGAACATTTCACAAAGGTATATTCTGAAGAAAATCTCCCTAAATCTTCAGCAGTTGGTTCTCTATCAAGCAAAATCAATTCTTTATCATCATTACGAATATGATATGAACTGCTATCCCCAGAATAACGAACAAATAAATACCACGCAAATCCCTTGTTTTCTGTTTTCTTTTGATCAATCTTTTTTTGTTTCATTTTAATCTATAAACTCAATTCCAAGTTCCCCACCAATCTCTTCAGTTTCTTTTTGTGCCATTCTTCTCTTAGGTCCAAATATTTGTGGTGAATTAACACCAGTCACAATTAACAACACTCTTATTGTTCCTTCTAAATCTTCAGAAATTTGTGCCCCCCAGATAATTTTTGAATCTTCACTCAATTTCTCACTTACTCTTTCAACTACTTGTCTAGCCTCATGCAAAGTCATATCAGTTCCACCGGAAACATTAATTAAAGCACCAGTAGCTCCAGAAATATCTACATCAAGTAAAGGATTACTTATTGCTCTATCAACAGCAGCAACAGCCCTGTCTTCAGAATCAGCTTCTCCAACACCGATCATTGAAACACCACCATCACTCATAACTGTTTTTATATCTGCAAAATCTAAATTTACTAAACCAGATCTCGTTACTAATTCAGCAATTCCTTTTACAGCATTTGTTAATATCTCATCAGCAATCTTAAACGCAGTGTGTAATGGTAAATCAGGTGCTAATTCTAATAATTTATCATTTGGTATTACAATCAAGGTATCAACAGTATTTTCTAATTTTTCTAAACCCCACAAAGCATTTTCATATCTTCTATGACCTTCCATTTGAAAGGGCATTGTCACAATTCCAACAGTTAAACATCCTAATTTTTTTGCAGTCTCAGCTACAAC
>CAYIHC010000052.1:0-6989 GCA_964363105.1 Candidatus Woesearchaeota archaeon
TTGTGTAAGCACAAAGAAAGACAGGCAAGATGCAGGAGATTTATATAGTATACCTATTGATGATAAAGCAGATAGTAGTTATGTTTGTTCTGGAGATGTAAGTAGTGGGGCTTTGGGATGTGCAAAGGCTCAAGGAGGAGATTTTTTAATTAAAGTTTCAACTGGAAATTATAATAAAGTATTAAATGGGAATACTAATTTTAATGATTGGTTGATATTTCCTGAAGCAATTAAGATAGGAATACAAAATAGCATTACAAACTGCCAAGAGAACTGCATAGTGCCATTTAAAGCAAAATTAACTTCTGGTTCTTTAACAGTAAATAAATTCCTAGTAAGATCTGGTAGTTTTGAAAGTGATTCTATGTTTGACGGAATATTTGAAAAATCAATATTCACACATATAAACAACAATAATTCAACAAGCAGCTTTAATGTTACATTACCATTAAGTAGATTAAGTATTAATACAACGAATCTAAGTTTGGGGAATCATGTATTAAAAATAAGATTAGGAAATGAAGAAAAACAAATTAGTTTTGATGTAGCAACTACTGCGGTGGGTTATAGGTTTAGATCAATAAAAGAGATTATAGGAGCAACTGAGTCTGGTTTAAAAGATACTTTAAATAAAGATGCTGCTCTTTTGTTATTAGTAAATAAAAAGAGTGATGTTGAAAATGCATTAAACAAATTAAATTTAAAAATAAACGAATTGAGAGTTATAGAGAATCAGACATTAACAGCAAGTGAAAAGGATAAAAAAGCAGAGGATATATTAAACGAAACTACTAACCTAATAGAAAATTTACCAAGAGTTGTTATTAATCGTGGAAAAGCTTCTGATCACCAAGTAATCTCTTTAAAAGATCTTAATGGTTTAAGCAATTTTGATGATAAAAGTTTGTTTTTTGAGCAGAAAAAAATATCTGTAAATGTTAAGATGGATGTTGTTGAAACTGTTAGTTTTTCAAATAAGAATGAATTGAAAACATTTGTGAGCATAGAGGCTATTGGAAATGACAATATAGAAGAGTCTAAGTTTTTGTTGTTGATACCTAACAATATAAGAAATTCAATTAAAGGAATTCAACTAAATCATGAAAAAGGATTACAATTAGAAAAGAGTCTTGATCAAGGAGCTAAGTTTAATATTGATTTTACTATTGATGGAGCTTATTTAAACAGATTTTATGACTTTAAATTAGTTTACATACCTAACAAAATAGAACCTATAATTAAATCTGTTTGCGGGAATAATGAATGTGAAATTCCATTAGAGAATGAGATTACTTGTGCTATAGATTGTAAACCTAAACTACCAATTAAGCCTATTATTATTGTTTTAATTATTGGTGTTGTATCAAGCCTTGGAATATACGGCTTTACAAAATTTAAAGAGGGTTCTGTTAGAAAAAATAAACCAGGGGTTATGGAGAATTATATAACTAATTGCTTAAAGAAGAAACTATCTGAAGTAACAATAAGAAAAGCATTAAATGGGAAAGGATGGAAGGAAGAAGATATAGACAATGCTTTTAAAAATGTAAGGGGAAGGAAATGAGAGTAAAGTTTCAAAGAAAATATTTTGGAGGAATTTTTGTAGGTTTGTTGATATTTGTTTTTGATTTTTATTTATATTCTAATGTAGAAAGTTTAAAGAGATATGTTATACCTATTGGTGTTGTTGCTTTAGTTATATGTTTTTTACAGTTTTTTATTGATTTATTCCATGAGTTTGGAAGACAGAAAGAAATGGAGGATCAGTTTTTGGAGTTTAACAGGAATTTAGTTGCATCTATTAACAGCGGGATACCAATACCAAGAGCAATATTAAATGTTGGGAATGCAGATTATAAATCTTTAAGTCCTTATGTTAAAAAACTGGCTTATCAAATAGAATGGGGAATACCAATAAATGAGGCTTTGAAAACATTTGCAGGAGATACTGGGAACAATATAATTTCAAGATCAATGAGCATAATAATTGAGGCTGAAGAATCTGGAGGGGATATAGGTTCTGTTTTGCAGTCTGTAAGTGAATCTGTTCAAGTAATAAAAAAAATGAAGGCTGAGAGAAAATCAACAGCTTTTTCACAAATAGTCCAGGGGTATATAGTGTTTTTTATTTTTATTTCAATTATGCTTATATTGCAGGTAAAGTTATTTACACAGATTTCTGCTTTAGGACAACAATTCAGGACTGCCGGGTTTAGTGTAGGGGGTGTAATGAGTGGAGGCTCTGAATCAATAAGTTTAGACAGACCATTTTTCTTTTTAGTAATAGTGCAAGGGATATTTACTGGACTTATGATAGGTAAATTTTCAGAAGGAAGCTTAAAAACAGGATTGTTTCATGCATTAATAATTACAATAATATCTGTTTTAATAATAACAACGGTAAAAGGCGGGATATAATTTGTTAAGGTTAAATAAGAAAGGTATAACTCATGTAGACTGGGCAATAAGTATGGGTATTTTTATTATTTATGTGAGTTTTTTGATAATCTTCATAATGCCTAGCTTACTAAAAACACAATTTGATCCTTCAACATTATTTGACAGTTTTGAGAAAAATTTTCTTAAACCATTAGAATGGACTGTTGTTAAAATTCCATTGAATATAGAAAAACTTAAAAAATATAAACCAGGGGGGGGTTTAGATATGGATGTTGTATTGGATTTTGAGTTTGAAGAAAGCCTTAAACCTGATTATAAGTTCACAAAAATAGAGCCGGATAATGATGGTCCAAATAATGGGTTAATGACTGTTAAAAATGAATTAGGTGGTGGCGGTCAATTAATACCTACAGATAACCAGCCTAAATTTGATTTTGTGAATCAAGACCAAGATAAGATTAGATTTAACTGTGAAGAGCTGTCATGTGAAGATAAGCTACTAAAATTTACAGTCGCTTCATTAGAAAGAAAAAATGAACCAAAATATTTAATAAAATGTGAGCCTGAAGATGTGGATTTTTGCAAGGCTTCAATAGGCATTGAAGAAGAAATAAATGGGGTAAAAGAGAAGCCGTTCTTATCTGGCGCTAATGAATCAGCTTCTTTTAAGGAATATAAAGATGGGGCTTTTAGTGGTTATAGCATACTAAAGACTGACTACTTAAAATTTTCAGATAATCTTAATTTTGATATTTTGTATTTAGAAGATACTAATAATGATGGGGTTATGGATGGAAGCAAAAGATCTATATTTGACCAAAGTGGTTTTACTAATCCTCAACAAAAACCACCAACAGTTCCTGATAATGCAAATGTTTTTATAAAAGAATTTAAAAGATTTTATGTTAATGAATTTGGTGATTTAAAGCCGGTTGTGTTTTATTTTGAAACATGGTAAACAAAAGAGGTTATATGAGGACATTGGAAGCTTTGATTTCTGTAATTGCATTATTAGCCTTGTTGTTGTTTATAATACCAAAAGAAATTCCTAAAAAAGAAACCCCTGATATTGTTAAATCTTCGCATGATTATTTCTTAAATACATTGATAAACAGCGAGAAACATAGGGATTGTATATTAAGTGCAACATTATCTAATTGTAATATTGGAAGTTCTGTGATACCTTGTATTGAATGCAAGAATCTAGATTGTTTAGTTGGTGGAAGTAATGTTATTGATCTGCTTTTAGATACTGCTAATGCGCCCGGATTTGAGACAAAATGTATTATATGCCAGACTAATCCTAATGATAGATCTTGTTTATTGCCTGAAGATGTAACATTGCCTGAGACAGATATTTATGTTGATAGCGCTTTATTGAATAAAGGAAATAATGAAAGATTAGTTAGATTGTTTAGTTACGTTAAATAATTTAACCGACACCCAAAATAGCTCTTAATTCATTAGATGGCTGCCAAACTGGTTGAAAAACAACATCTAATTGAACATCTTTTACATTTTTAATTTCCTTTAATTTTGTTTTTATATCCTGCAATAATTGAGGACCATAAGGACATGTTGGAGTTGTTAATGTCATTTTAATGTAGATTTCATTTTTAGAGGGAAAATCAGGTTTAATTTCATATATCAATCCCATTGTATAAACATCTACATGAACTTCAGGATCATAGCATTCTTTTAATATTTCAATGATTTTTTCTTTAGTTACCATAAAACAAATTAGATTTAATTGTATATAAGTTTAACCCAAAATAAATACAACGTTTACTCTTGCGTTTACATTTTCCATTTTTGGCTGGATTCTTGTATCTGAAGATTTCATTGAAGCTTCTGCATAATATATAGGACCATAAGAATAAGAAACTTCTGAAACTGATTTAACACCCTTAATTTTTGATTTTAAGCCTTTTGCAACTGCTTCTGCTTTTGTTTTTGCATTCTTGGATGCTAACTCAAGAGATTTTGATCTTAATTCAGCTTCTTTTGAGTCTGATAATTTAAAAATAACATTTTGAACATTAGTTGTGCCTGAATTAACAGCTGTGTCAATATATTTTCCTACATTTTCAATATTGTAAACGGTGACTTTAAGAGAATGTGTCTGGATAAAACCAATTTGTCTACAGGTATATCCTCTAAATTCTTCATTATTTGGAGCAATTTCATTAACAGCAACTGATGGAACTCCTTTAGATATAACTTCACCACATTCTTCCTTTTTATTTAAATTAAAAGATATAGTTTCAATATCATTATTTTTAATTCCTGAATTTTTTAAAGCATTAATAACCGAGTTGGATATTTCTTTATTTTGTGATTCTGCATCTTTTGCTTCTTTTGCAAATGTTTCTATTGTAACTGTAAATTCAGCAACATCTGGGTAATAAGAATCTTCATATTCTCCTAAAACCGTAATTGTATTTTCTGAATTTTTGCTAAGATATAATGGAACTATGACTACTATCAAAATAACTAACCCCATTACAGCTATTAAAGTGTTGTTTTCCATTTGGATTTAATACTTTAGATTAGTTTTTAAACTTTGTGAATTCTTTTTCTGAAACTCATTTGAATGCATTTAATTGCCAATTTGCTAAAAATTGTGTAGTAATCTTTAACAAGTTTTTTGGAAAATTACACGAAATCAAGGGGTTGTTTTTATTAAAGTTTACAAAAAGATTAGAAAGTTTAACAGAATTTTTATTAGTTTTTACGGTTTTTCTTCAGGAGATTATATTAAATAGGTGGGTATATCCTATTCATGAAAAGTATTTTGGGCTCTATTGGGAAGAATGAATTGTCTATACTATCAAATGTTTTAAACTCTTACTCCACATTCGTAGGTATAGGTGTTGCTATTGTTTATTACATTTCAGAAATAAAGAGACTTACAATTTTTGAAGGGCATTTTATAGGAATAATTTATATAGTGGTAGCACTAATAGTTTTAAGAATAACAAGCAAGATTATATTAAAAAATCGAGAGGAAGAAGATGAAAACTAAAAAAAGGATTATATCTTTAAATACAGAAATAGTAATACTTGGAATAATTGCTATTGTGCTGATATATGTTTTGTTTACTTTGTTGATGTTGAGATAAAACAAAAGCTAATTAATAGGTTTGAAATAAAAAAGGGGATGAAAAAAGGTATTCAACTCTCTTACAAGTGGAGAGTAAAGATTGGATTTATTTTGTTTGTATTAGGACTCTATCTAATGATATATCTGATGTTTTTCAGACAATATTAAATTAATTCTTTTCAGAACTCTGTGCCTGTTTTATTTCTTTGGATTTTTTAGAGAAAAATTTTATGGCTTCTAGTAATTCTTTGTGTGTTTTTGCATATTTCTCAAGTGGAATCTTTTTAATGTAAGATTCACAAGCTTGAACCAGTGCCATTGCTCCTGCTTTTGTTCCTTTTGGATGAGCATGACATCCTGCACCCATTGTAGTTATAAAATCAACGTTATCCATAATATCAATAAAGGGTTTCAATAATGTAGGATTTAAGCCGCCTGAAATAATTGGGCAGCATTTTTTCATGCCTCTCCAGGAATCTTCTTCTAAGATCAAATGATGTGCTATATCTTTATGAACTAAGTTTATAACATCCTTGTCTTTTTCAGGAATAGTAGACCAGCTTTGCTCAAAAAAATGACCTTTGTCTTTAAAATGCAAAATGTTATGGGCTGCAACAATGTCTTCTTCTGGAGAACCTTTCATTTTACCTACGCCTGCTGTGCCTGTGTGAACCCCTGAAGCACCTGCTAATCTTGCAAATTTGGAAAGCACTAGAACAGAAAAACCAATTGGATTTTCAGGCCTAGTAAATGCTCCATGACCTGCCCTATGGAAGTGAATGAAAACATTGGGATATTTTCTTCTAAGAGTCTGAACAGCCATCCATCCAGCCGTAATACCGTCAATTAAAAATGCGTAGCTTCCAGATTCAAAACCTGCATTTCTAATGGTTTCACATCTTTTTATCATAGTGTCAAAATCTGCTGCAGATACATTAAATGAATGAACTTTCTTTTTTCCTGTTATTTTAACTGCCTTATCCATCGCCTCTTTAACATATTTTACCATTAATTTATATTGACAGAAATCCTGATCAGCCTGGGGCTCATCATTTTTTACAAAATCCCCACCACCACTCCAGAAATCATAACAAACTTCTGCGTATTCTGCTGCTGTTAATCCTATTTTTGGTTTTATTATTGTGCCTAAGATTGGCCTTTTATAAACATTTAAGTATTTTCTCATATTGTCTAAAGTATAACTTGGACCGTCATAGTGTTCTAACATTTCTGGAGGAAACCAAATATCAAGTAATTTTAAAGCTGAGACTTCTTTCATGCCTAATACATTTCCAACAATAAAAGTTAATATATTCTGAACATTTCCACCTGTGTCAAAGATTCTCCAGGGATAAGCAATCCAAACTAAATTTCTTTTTAAATCAAATTGATAAACTAATGCATTCATTTCTCTTGAAAATGGTGTTTCTGTATTAACTTTGAAATTTGTTCCTGTGGAAGATTCTGCTGCTACTTCTGCTGCTGC
>CAYIHC010000053.1:0-6838 GCA_964363105.1 Candidatus Woesearchaeota archaeon
AAAAGTTGATGCAAAAACTAACACTGGAATATACAAGGCATTTTCTAAAGCTGTTGAAGAAGGATTAGTTGCTTCTGCAATAAGTGTTCATAGGGGCGGACTAGGAACAGCTTTAGCAAAAAGTGCAATTGCCGGACAGTTAGGAATAGATGTAGAATTAGAAAAAATACCGGGCGATTGCACTCGAATGGATTATACTTTATATTCTGAAAGTCAGGGAAGATTAGTTGTAACTATAAATCCTGAAAACCAAGAAAATTTCGAAGGAGTAATTGGGCAGAAGATGTTTGCGATGATTGGAAGAGTGAGAGGGGATAAACAATTTAGAATAACACGAGAAGGAAAAAATGTTGTAGACACTACTATTGACGAAATTACAAAGTCGTATAAATCGACATTTAGAGGTTATTAAAATGACAAGTCCGAAAGTTTTAGTTTTAACTGGATATGGGATAAACTGTGATGAAGAAACAAAGTTTGCATTTGAAAGAGCTGGGGCAAGAGCAGATATAGTTCATGTGAATGATTTAATTGAAATCCCAAAAAAGTTAGACAATTACCAGATTGTTGTTTTTCCTGGCGGGTTTTCTTATGGTGATGATACTGGTTCTGGAAATGCCATAGCATGGAGGATAAGAAATAATTTAGGAATAGAGAACTTTATTGGGGGAGACAAATTAGTCCTTGGAATATGTAATGGATTTCAAGTTTTAGTAAATCTTGGACTTTTGCCGGCACTTGATTGTCAATATGGAGAACGACAAGTTGCTTTAAACCATAATGACTCTGCAAGATATTTAAATAGGTGGGTAGATCTTGAATTCAATGGTAAAAGTCCCTGGGTTGTAGGTGTTGGAAAAATTTCTTTACCAATAGCACATGGAGAAGGAAATTTTTATGCTGCTCCAGGAGTGTTAGACGGAATAAAAAGAAAAAATCTTGCTACAGTAAAATACACCTTGGGAGAAATATGTAGACATCAAAATCTTCCTCCGAACCCTAATGGTTCTCTTGAAGATATCGCAGGTATAACTGACGAAACTGGAAAGATTTTTGGACTAATGCCACATCCTGAAAGAGCAATAACTTTTACACAATTACCACATTGGACTTTTTTAAGAGAAAAATATATAAGAGAAAGGATTGGGATACCAGAAGAAGCTGGAGGTATTAAAATATTTAAAAATGGAGTAGATTATTTCAGATAAACAAAAGGAAATTGAGTTTTAATAACTCTGTGCTAAAGCAAAACTTAAAACGAGAAGGGGTTGTCTGTTATAGGCTACGCAAAAGTCAGTAACCAACTCTATTGTTTTGTCTCTTGAGTCTGTAGGATTTTCATAAGTGATAGTTGCAAGAGCTGACCATTTTGCGATTAATTTTAAAGCTCTTTTCATTCGTTTATTATCTCCGGGCATTGAGGAAAACTCTTTTTTTAAAACATCTAAAACGTAGTCTAAACTTTTTGCTACTGGATTATTTATTGTGCCATTATTCCAATCTGCAAAGGCAGTTACATTTTGTAAATCTTCTGTAAATAAACCTTGTCTTATTCTTTCTGAATTTGTTGATTCGTATTCAGTAAGATTTAATGATAAACCTATTGGATAATATTTCTGCCTAACACCATCAATTATTCTGTTTGTTACTGTTAAAATTTCTTCCAAATCGAGCATAGTTTTTTGATTTGTTTTTTGTTTATAATTGTTTATGTAGTTTAATCTATAGTTTTAATCAAATAGATACTTTAATAGGATAAAGAAAGTATATAAATGCTTAAAAACACTTGGGTTAAATAATTTAAAATGCCTAATGAGATTGAATATAAGAAAATCATCAGAGACAATTTATACAATGTAATTGACAGTGGATATATTCCTGAATTAGGTTTACACAGGGCAGGAAAAGTAAGAGATGTGCATTTTACTTCTAAAGAGGTAGGTAAGCCAATTATAATGATTGCGAGCGACAGGGTTTCTGTCTTTGATCGTGTATTAAACAAAAGAATTCCATTTAAGGGACAGATTCTTAATTTGTTTAATAAATGGGCGTTTGATCATTTAAAAGATATAGTTCCAAATGCTTCTATGGAGAGTCCGCATCCAAATGTTCTTGTCCAAGGGTATTGCAAAAATATTATGGTTGAATGTGTTGTAAGGGGATATGTATGGGGGAGCTTGGCTCAAGGTTATGAAGAGGGGAAAAGAGAAATCTGTGGGATAGGGTTGCCTAATAGTTTATTAAGATACCAGAAGCTTGGTGAACCTATATTTACTCCTGCAACAAAGGCTGAATCAGGGCACGATGAAAATATTTCTTTTGAAGCTGTTGAAAATAAATTGGGGGAAGAGATTGCTGAAAAAGTAAAGGATGTTTCAATAAAACTTTACAAAAGAGGTGCTGAAGTTGCTTTACAAAAGGGATTATTATTTATTGATACGAAATATGAGTTTGGTTTGGATGAAAATGGAAATTTGTATTTGATAGATGAAGCAAATACTCCTGATTCGTCAAGATATTGCACTGCTGAAGAATATAAAAAATTCAGATTAATAGAAATTGAAATGTGGACAGGAAGATACAAAAATGTTTCTGAATTACTGAAGCTAAAACCAGAATTGAAGATAGAAGAGTTATCAAAACAGTTTGTAAGAGATGTTATCATAGAGAAAGGATTTGGATATGGGGGCACTGGAGAAATTCCTAAATTAGAAGACGAAGACGTTGTGGAAATTTCATATAGATACATCCGCCTTTATGAGATGCTAACTGGGAATACATTTGAGTTTCCAGATGGTAATGTGAAATCTGATCTTATTTTTAAACTAAGGAATACAGGTTATATTAATGGATGTCTTGTGGTTATAATTGCTGGTTCCGACAGCGATATGCTACATATAGAAGCGATAAAAAATGAACTGGATTTTTATGATATTAAATCCGAAATAAGAATCTGCTCTGCACATAAGCAACCAACAAAGTGTGAAGAGATAGTTAAGAAATATAACCAATCACTTGAGCCTATAGTCTTTGTTTGTGTGGCTGGCGGAACTGATGCCTTATCAGGTGTTGTTTCATTTCATAGTGTATACCCTGTGGTTAGCTGCCCACCAAATAATGAGGAACACCTGTCCTGTATCAGCAATCCACCTGGCAGCTCAAATTCATTAATATTAAAACCTGCGAATGTAGCTAAACATATTGCACAGATTTTTGGGCAAAATAATGCAGAACTACAAAAAAAATTGATTGAAGTTAGTAAAAATAAAATAGATAAATTAGAATTAGCTGATAGTAAGATGATAGAGGATAATAAAAAGGTTTAATTTGAAAATGAACAATCGAAATACTTATCAGGACCCATTAGTAAGCAGATATACGGACATTGAAATGCAAAATATTTTTTCTGATAATTTTAAATTTAAAACATGGAGAAAATGCTGGATAGCTTTAGCTGAAGCCCAGTTTGAATTAGGATTAAAACAAGTTACAAAAGAGATGGTTGATGAATTAAAGAATGCTGCTGAAGAAGATATTAATTATGAAATTGTGGAGGAGAAAGAAAAAGAGATAAGGCATGATGTTATGTCTCATGTTTATGAGTTTGGATTACATTGTCCTAAAGCTAAAGGAATAATACACTTAGGGGCTACTTCACAATATGTAGGGGATAATACGGATTTAATACAAATAAGAGAAGGCTTGAAGATAATCAAGAAAGGGTTAATCAACACAATAAACAGCTTAGCTAAGTTTGCAGATGATCATAAGGGATTAGTAACTTTAGGCTATACTCATTCCCAACCAGCACAGCCAACTACTATTGGGAAAAGATTTACTCTTTATATCTTAGATCTGTTAATGGATTTAAATCAAATTGAATTTGTTGAGAGTATTTTAAAGGCGAGGGGTGAGAAAGGAACTGTAGGAACACAAGCATCTTATTTAGAATTATTTAATGGAGATTATGAAAAAACAAAACAATTAGATTTGTTAATCAGCAAAAAATTAGGCTTTAAGGATTCTTTTCCTGTTTCAGGGCAGACTTATACTAGGAAATTTGATACTATATTATCCAAGGCATTATCAGGGATTGGCGAGTCTGCAAATAAGTTTTCAGCTGATTTAAGATTAATGTCAACTTTTAAGATTATGGAAGAGCCTTTTGAGGCAAATCAGACTGGAAGCTCTGCAATGGCTTATAAAAGAAATCCTATGAGATGCGAAAGAATGGCTTCACTTTGCAGGAAATTAATCAGCTTACCAATAGATTTCAGTCATACACATGCAAATCAATGGTTTGAAAGGACTTTGGATGATTCTGCTATAAGAAGAATTATAATACCTCAATTATTTTTGTTGACAAATGCTGTTTTGAAATTATATCAGAATATTGCTGAAGGGATGATGGTTTTTGAAGCGCAGATAAAAAAATACTTGAAAGAAGAATTACCATTTATGGCTACTGAGGCGATATTAATGGAATTAGTAAAAAGGGGGAAAGATAGGCAAGAGATGCATCAGATAATCAAGGAACATTCTTTTGAAGCTGCTAAAACTGTTAAGTTTGAAGGAAAACCTAATGATTTATTTGAAAGGTTACTAAATGATAAAAGATTATTGTTAAATAAAGAATTTTTTGATAATTTAATTGAGAATCCTGGAAGATTTGCAGGGGCAGCAGAGATACAAACTGAAGAATTTTTAAGCAAAGAAGTTAGGCCTGTTTTAATTAATTATTCTGATTTAATAGGAAAGGCTGATTCTAAGGTGAAAGTTTAGCATTGTTGTTTATAAAGGTGTGCAGTAGTAATGCACACTATTTAGGTTTAAGTTGTAGGATGAGATATGGCTATTTTTACCTTATTTTTTATATTAATCATTATAATTAAACTGCCTTTTATTTTGCTTATTTACAATATAACTGTAGGGAATAAATTTGTTTTTCCTTTTCGGACGAAGTGACGATAACAAGGTTTTTAAATGAATTTTAAAGCTTTTATTCTGAGCCTCGGTAGCTCAGACGTCATAAAATGATGGAGCAACAGGTAGAGCACGTGTTGCGGATGTTGATCTGCACGTGAAGCTGTTATAACCCTTCGGGATTATAGAGACCACGGGGTCGGCAGTTCGAGTCTGCCCCGAGATTAAACCAAAAGTTTGACGGGAAGCGTAACTACCTTTACGCCGAGGCTTTTTTATTTTTAAACAATTAATTTTAAAAACACAGAATTAGACTATTTAAAGATGGGCCCATAGCTCAGCCTGGCTAGAGCACCACATTTTACCATTCCGATGGTAAAAGGTGAGTCTGATAAGGTGGGGGTCGGCAGTTCAAACATAAGAACCGCTGCGGGTTCTTATCAACTCCCGCAGTCATTTGATTGGAAGTCTGCTTGGGCCCATATTTCATAATATTGATAAATAGGAAAAATGCGTGATAAAATATGCCGAGAACAAAAAAAGAAAAGGAAGTTAAAAATGATTCTGTTAAAGTTGAACATATAAAATTAGAAGATAGAACCGAAGTTAAAGATAATAAAAGCAAAGGAAAGGTTTTAATTTTTATATTAGTAGTTTTAATAATTATTGGCAGTATAGTTTATTTTGTTAAAAACATAGATAAAGTTGAACCCAATATTGGAAATTTTTATGAATTAACAGATGTTCCTGTTTTAGACAAGAAAATACCTTCAAACTTAATTAGTGTTAAAGGTGTAAAATTAATGGATACTACTGAGACAGTTCTAGAGAAAATGAAGAAGCCTGATTTTGAGCAATCTTATCCACCAAACATTGTAAATTTTGAATATGCTTCTACAATAGATACATTAGGAACTGGAGTAGGGATGCATTTTGAAAACGGTGTATTAACAAGAATAACTATAGCTGAACCATTTAATAAATTTTTGAAAGATAATTTAAAACCTGGAAGCTCAACTGATGATTTATACAACCTTCTAGGAAAACCAACAACAATAAAGTTTATACAAAAATCTCAAAATAGCGGCAAGGCTTTAAAACAGATTTTATTTGGCGATTTAGGATATGAATTTATAATGGAAAAAGACAAAATCAAATTTTATTCATTAGTATTGCCTGATAATATTAAAAATAAAGGTGTAGTTAAAATTGTTTAAATTACACCTGTGCTTATTAAACCATATATTATAAGAGCGATTATAACTACTATTACAACTATGCCAATAACTATCTTAAAATTTCCTGTTTTTGTTTCTTCTTTGAAGATTTTTTCAACGCTTACTTCTTCCTGTGGCTTTAGAACTTTAACCTGATCTTCCAAATCATTAATTTTTTTATTAACTAATTTAAGTTCTGATTTGAATTCTGACTTTGCTTCTTTATTCGTTTCCATCTTTAGTTCTATTGCTCTCTTTGTTTCTGATAATTCCTTATGCAGATCGGTTAAGGATTCCACATAGCCTTCTTTTAAAGTGACAATATCTTTAGTTAAATTTTTCAAGGTTTTTTCTAAATCTTTATTTGTATTAACAAGTTCATTATTTAGTGTTTCTAACTTGTCATTAAATGTTTCTTTAATAAATTTTAAGTCGTTTTTTAAAGAAATAAGGTCTGACTTGCTTTGGTCTATAATTTTTTTATTTTCAATATTGGCTTTTGATAAATTTTCGAAATCTGTTTTTACGCCTAAAAAAGACAGTCTAACTTTAGTTTCAAAATTCCTTAATGAGTTTCTTAAATTGAACATTTTAGTTTACCCCCAAATTGTTTTAATTTTAATAGAAGCTCTATTTTATAAATCTTTCAATACTATTACTATTATCTAATTTTTATAAATTTAATCTGTTTTTGTTGG
>CAYIHC010000054.1:0-2231 GCA_964363105.1 Candidatus Woesearchaeota archaeon
GAATTGATAAAAAAGAAATTGGAAGAACTTACAGATTTATTACAAGAGAATTAGGAATGAGAATTTTACCTTCAAATCCTGTTGATTTTATACCAAGATTCGCAACTAATTTGAGATTAAGTCCTACAACACAAAGCCAAGCGGTTCATATATTGGAAAAGGCTCAAGATGCTGAATTAACATCTGGAAGAGGACCAACTGGAATAGCTGCTGCTAGTTTGTATGTGGCTGCTTTGATGAACAATGAAAAAAGAACACAAAGAGAAGTTGCTGATGTTGCAGGGATTACAGAAGTAACTATTAGGAATAGGTATAAGGAATTACTTAAAAAATTAAATTTAAAAGATAAGTTGAAAAAGAAAGAATAACTTTTAATCTTCTTTTTTTAATTTTGAGTTTGTTGTTGGAGTTTTATTCACTAATTTAATTTGTTAACTCTATCTTAATAGGTAGTGAGATTTTTAACTCTTTTAGGTTTTCTGTTCTTTTCTTAAAATCCAATATTGCGATACCTGTAACTTTCCCTGTTTTTTCGTCAATTCTTTCTGAAATACCCTCACCGATATCTCTAAAATATCCTTCTGTGTATTCTCCTATATTTATCTCTAGAAAATCTCCTTCTTCATCGTAGTATATATTCATGTTACCTTCCATGATATTTCCTCAGACTTTGTTTTATGCCATTAACTTTAGCTTAACTTAAAATCCCGACTGTGATTTCTTTAATGTCTTTTTGAGGAATCTTTTCAGAAACATCTAATATTTCAATGGCAATAAGCTTATTGTCTTTTGTCAGGTCTATAACTATACCGTTTTCTATTTCTTTACTTGTATCATATTTTCCTTCTTGGAATCTGATGCGCATTACATCATTTTTCTGATCAAAATTTATTTTCATTTTTTAGATACCTCGCAAGTTTTGTATAATAAGCAGTAATTACTATATAAGTCTTTGCACATCCTTCAAAAACAACTCTGAGGAGTTTTTCGCCTATTATTTTATTAGCAATTTTTCTTCTTTTTTTACCTTCTAAGATGATATCGGGATTCAATATTGTGTTTTCTACATCTGTTTTGCTTATTTCTCTTTCTACTAATGTTTCTTCAGAATAGTTAGTGTAGACGAATTCTATCTCTGGTTTCATTATTCTTCACAACCCATGTATCCCAGCATAAATCCTTCTTCTGCAGCATCTATCTCGTCATCTTCTAACATTTGCTTTCTTGCTTTTATATTGTAAATATCATAATACATGATCCCACCCCCTTTCTCTTAATTTATCTCTGTCAACGTATATTGTCCTTTCTTTGGCTATGCCAATATAGTCGTTCCAATCTACATATTTTTTCCTGAATATCAATGGTATTTTCATATTTACCACCTCCTTTAATCTAAATATGGATTGCTTATAAATACCTGACGCCCGTTTCCAGAAAATGCATACCGTGGAAACTTAAAATGCAAAATTTTAATAGTATAAGACGTATAAATGAGGTTTACCTTACACGGAACGTTATCACGACATCAAAAACAGAATTAAAAGTTTAAAGTGTAGTTTGTTTTAAGAAATATAAGGGAATATTGCCTCCTCTGCCTTTAGAAAGTGTTTTTGCTGAGATAATGTCCTTTTCTTTAAGGTTTGTTAAGATTCTTTGTAGTTGTCTGTAACCAATGTCTTTTTCGTTTATTGCTTCAAAAATCTGATTAGCTGATAATTCTTTGTTTTCTTTTAATAAATTTATAATATGGTTTTCAATATCCAATGGTTTTAATTTTTCCGGGAATAATCTGTTAATAGCTTCTAATGTATGCTCTTTTGTTATTCTATTTTGATTATTTAAGTCGGCTATGTTTGCCGAGTCTTTTAAAAGGGTTAGACCTACTCTTATATCTTTGTTGAAGGATGATTTTGCAGCTATTTCTTCAAATGCTTCTGGTTCAATTACGTTTTTATTAAAAGCCAAATCAATTCTTTTTAATAATATTTCTTTTGTTTCTTCATAATTATAGTGCTTGAAATTTATTGTTTCAGGCATTAGTCTTGAATATATTCTTTTGTCTAAGGTTGTCAGAAAATTTTCCTGATTTGTGATGAGAATTATTGTTTTTTTGTAGATATCTTCTATTAAATTGTATAATATTGAATTATTTTCTATTTTGTCAATTTCGTCTAAGCAAATAACTGCTGATTTTTGATTTATTATTTTTGCTATTATCTGCATTAGTTCTG
>CAYIHC010000054.1:2331-6832 GCA_964363105.1 Candidatus Woesearchaeota archaeon
CAAATAACTGCTGATTTTTGATTTATTATTTTTGCTATTATCTGCATTAGTTCTGTAGTTGTTTTATTATGTGTGAATTTATAGTCTATTATGTTGCAGATTTCCAATAAAACTTTATGCTCTGAATTATGTTTCCAACAGTTTATGTATATTGGAATCACTTTGTCATTTAATCCTTTTTCTTCCAATTCTCTTAAGACAAATCTTACTGCGGCTGATTTTCCTATGCCTGGTCTGCCAGTTACTAAGATGTTTTTTCCTGTTGAATTATTAAATAGTGGCTTAATACAGTCTGCTAGATAACTTTGTTCCTGTTCCCTAAATTGTATTAACTTAGGCAAATAGTCAAAATCCAATGCAAAGGCATCTATTATGAGGTTACTAGATGTTTTTAGATTATCGAATAGGTTTGACATGTTTAATTAGAATAGTTTGTATTTTAATGGATTTCTATATTGGAATGGGTATATTAATCTACTTTGATTTTTTACTTAAGCCTAAGAATACTTTCTTTAAAAATTCTTTAATACTGTTTTTTTGATCTTGTTTTTTAAGAGTAGTTAGAGATATATCTTTTGTAATGCTGGCCCCTTCTTTAGTAATAAGAGGAGATATTACAACCTCGCCATTTTTGTTACTTTCTTTAGTTATTGCAATGAAGTTTCCTTTAAGATTCTCAAGGACTTTATTTGGAATTGCTACTCCTGTATTTATTATAACTGAAGTTCCTTCTTTAGATTTAGCAAAGTGTATGGATTTCATTGGCTTAACATCTTTGTATCTGATATCTTCATTTCCATCATCACCTTTAATTACTGTTTTATGTAGAAATCCTCTTTTGTCATCAGCTAACTTGTTTGTAATTTGGTCGTAGATAACCCTATCACTTTTTTCGTATAAGAAGGATACTGCACCTATTGCAGATGTTGTATCTATTCCTTCGCTTCTAGATATAACTTTTTCGCCCTTTTTCGTTTTTATTCCTTTTCCTCCAGTTGTTACTTGAAAAGCGACTGGATAGATATCTTCTATGGTTCCGCTTAATCCAGTTTTAGTGCGTTTTATTTTTGTGTTATAACCAAAAGGGATTGTAAGTTCTTTAAAATTTGAATTTTCTTCGTAATTAATAGTAAAATAACCGTCTTTATAGGTTACTCCTTTAAAATCTTTATCTTCAATAATGTTCTTGTCTATTTCTATATGAGTAAGCGTTTCTGTCTTTGGGGATATTCTTTTAAATTCATCGTAAGCCTTGCCGCCTTCATCAATTTTTGTTACACTAGATTCAAGATTTATGATAACATTGCCGAAAAGATCTTTTCTTGTAGATATAATGGGTTCTTCTTTTCCTTCTAATCTCTCTATTCTTTCTTGACCTTGAGTTACTTCTATATCTGAAAAAAGACTGATGAATTCTCTTCCTCTATCGTCTTTTTCCGGATTAGGTGAATACCCAAAATAAGTGGGTAATAAACTTATTTCTTTACTTATTATATCTCCTTTCTTGGATAGAACTTCTTTTCTTTCTGGTTGTATCATTAGAGCAATAGTTAAACTACTAAATAAAATTATTAATACAAAACTTGTTAATGTTAATAGTGTGGTTCTCATTAGGTTTAAAGTCTTAAAAACAAGTATTTAATTATTTCTAAAGGTTACTTTTTAATGTATAACAACAAAATTGGAAATTTAGAGCCAAAAAGAAATTATAATTCTTCTACACCTTCAACACTGGGTGAAACAAATCTTATTCCTAAGCCTAGAGATAATAATGCTGATAAAATAGCCATGTGTTCTTTTCCTGAACCAGATGTTAAATTTAGCATTATCTCCAAATCCGTGACTTTTTCTTTTAGACTGTCTAATATTGTTTTTTTTATCGAAGAAAGAGGTCTTAATGGATCTATTTCAATGAATTCTGCATTATTTGGCTTCTGGAAATTGTCTTTTGCAAAGGAGTTTCCTATAAGGATAACCTTAGACCATTGTTCCATTCCAATTAACTTTGAAACTTCTGACCAAGTTCCTTTTCCAGTTGATAAAGATGCTATTAAAGTTGACATACTTTTAAGGTTGAACTGGTTTATTTAAATATTTATGCTTATGAAACTTCATTTTTGAGCTATTGCTTTTCTTCTGTTTGATTGATTACTAAATCTTTTGGTCTTTCTTCAACAATAATTGGAATTACAAGTGATTTATTTTCTCTTAAGATTTCCATCTTTATTTCAGAACCTATTGGAATCCAAGCTATAAGATTTCTTAATTGATTGGAAGAGATAACTATTTGATTATTAACCTTTGTTATTACATCATTTACTTTTAAGCCTGATTTAAATGCAGGAGTGTTGTTTGCAACTGAGGCTATTTTAGCGCCTTCAAGTATTTTTCCATTACCTAGCTTGTCAAACTCTATTATATCTTGAACAACGAGACCAATAAAAGCTCTTGTAACTTTTCCTGTATTAAGAAGCTGATTTGTTATTTCTTTTATTAAATTAGTTGGAATTGCAAATCCTAAACCAGCAAATCTTTCACTTCCAATAACAAAAGTATTTAGACCAATAACCTCCCCATTTAAATTTATTAAAGGACCACCTGAATTTCCTGGATTTATGGAAGCATCTGTCTGAATAAAATCTTTGTATTCTGTTGGACCTCTGTCTCTATGAATTGCGCTAACTATCCCGGTAGTGACTGTAGAATCAAAACCAAAGGGATTTCCAATTGCAATAACTTTTTCACCTACTTTTACTTTGTCTGAATCGCCTAAGGGAATCTCTTTCAGATTTGTTGCATTGATTTTTAATAAGGAAATATCTGCTTTATCATCTATGCCTAGAATATTTGCAATAAAAATTCTTTTATCAGGCAGGTAAACTTGAAGTTTGTTGTCTTTTGCTTCAGATATAACGTGATAGTTTGTTAAGATAATACCTTCTTTGTCCATAATAATACCTGAGCCTGTTGTTTTTTCTGTTCTTATTGAAACTACTGAATCCTTAACTTTGTTTACTAAACTTATATATTCTGTTTCTGGAATATTGGAATTTTTATTTATTTTGATGAAGCCAATTATTAATATTACCAGTGTAATTAAAAGAATTATACAAGCTATTGATAATAATCTAGTATGTTTTGATCTAGTTGTTCTTATTATAATTGGTTTGTTATTAGTTACCATTCTTGAATGAGGATTCAGATAAAAAAGATTTATATAGTTATGCCCGAGCTTTTCTTTTGGAAAAAGAAACTCAAATAACTTCGGTTCCCACACACGGGAAACTTAGGAAAAGAAAAGGAGAATTAGAATGAGCAAAGTAGCAAAAGATGTTCCTTTAAGTGAGGTAACCTTAAGGAAATATGAAAAGCCTGATTTAAGTGATAAGAGAAATTTAGTTAAAAAATTGTGCTTAAGTATTGGTTTATTGCAACCAGGAGACAGCAGAGATATAATTGTTGATATTTTACTCTTAATTATAAATGAAAAGATTGTTAAAAGTGAAGATATAAAGATTAAGGTTGAGGGAATAAGAAAAAAATATAATTTATCTTTATTGGGATTAGCAGAGAGCAATATAAGAAGACAATTAAAAAGACTGAAGGATTTGGGTTTAATAGAAAAAACTTTAGAAGGATATAGATTATATGAAAATTTAAGTTTAGGGGAAATTTTTAAAGAGAGAATGGAGAAATATTTAATCCCCAACATAATTGAAAGAGTGAAAGAGTATTTTAATGCGGTTAAATGAGAAAGGTTTAAATAAGTTTATTTCTTGTTGATTATTATGAACTTTAGACAAGATAAACGGATTGAGCGGAAATTAGGTATTTTAGGAGGTAAACCTGTTATTAAGGGCACTCGTATAACTATTGATTTTATTCTGGAGCTTTTAGCACAAGGATGGGGGGTAGAGCAGATTTTGAAGAATTATCCACAACTAAAGAGAGAAGATATAAGCGCTGCTTTAGAATATTCTGCAAAAGCATTAAGGATTCAATCTTTGTATTCAATAAAAGGGTGAAACTTGGTAAAGTTTCTTGCTGATGAAAATATACCCTTAGAAGTTGTTAGTTTTTTGAAGAAAGATGGTGTTGAAATTGAATCTGTTAGTGTGATTAAACCTGGTATTAGTGATGAAGAGATTCTTGAAATAGCAAATAGGGAGAATAAAGACTTTTGATAGAGATTTTGGAAAATTTGTATTCAAAGATTTAAAGGATAGTAAAGGGATAATATTTTTAAGAATTTTACCTGCATCTGTAGAACATATTGCTAATACGATTAAAAATGTTTTAGCTTTAAACATAAACTTTGAAAAATCTTTTTGTGTAGTCGAGGATAGTCGAGTAAGAGTTGTTCCTGTAGATAAGGAATTTTAATTCTGTTAAATAATCAGATTTTTTAGTCTGTTTTCAAGTTCTTTTTTGTTTGGAAGATAAAACTTGTATTTAGATACGAATAACTTATTTGAGATTCCACCTAAAGCATAATCAATTT
>CAYIHC010000055.1:0-6793 GCA_964363105.1 Candidatus Woesearchaeota archaeon
GATGATTTTCTTCATCAAATCTCAAACATTTATATTAAGAATTATGATGTAATTGTAATAGAAGATTTACAAATAAAAAACATGGTAAAAAATAGATATTTATCGAAATCAATAAGTGATGCTTCTTGGAACAAATTAAGACAGTTTTTAACTTACAAAGCTGAAAATGCTGGTAAGTTATTAATAACTGTCAATCCACACGGAACAACACAAAGATGCAGCAACTGTAAAAATAAAGTAAAGAAGAATCTAGGGAACAGAACCCATGATTGTGATAACTACGGATTAATTATTCCGAGAGATTATAATTCAGCATTGGAGATAAAAGATATAGCAATAAAATCAATACGGCAGGGATTGTCCAAATATAAGCCTGTGGAGATGCCTCTGACGGCGGAACTAAAAGTTAGGTCTACGAGTTATGCATCAATGAAACAGGAAACTCGAGAGCGTCTAACAATAGACGCTCAGGGCTTCAACCCAGAGTAGTTCACATGTTGTTAATCTTCGATTTATTGTGTTTACAGCCTTATTTATGAAATTTCATATGTAAATTCTAAGGTTTTTAATGTAAGAAATTACGAAAATTAAATTTTTATTTATATTGAGTTCTGAAAAATTTATTAAAGTTTACAAATTTTCTGAAGGATTTACGGTTTTTCTTCAGGAGATTATATAGCATAGTTTAACTTTCTACTTTCTATGATAAAAAAATTAATAATATACGGATTGATTTTAGCAGGAACGTTTACAACTGGAAGAATATATCAAAATGGAAAGTCGACATTAGAGAAGAATATTGCAAAAGTTGAAAATGCTTTAAACAATGATGAAACAAGAGATGATATATTAAAGCGTTTGTTAAAACCTGAGATAATAGGCTACGGCAACAGGGTTTTAGTTGATAATTTAGAAGAGGGGTTGATAAGAAACGCTCCAAATTCAGATATCTATTTTCAAAGAATCTTAGTTACTGGTGTAAGAAGCGGCTATGATATAAGCAAGGTTCAAAGTGAAGCTGAAAATTCTGAAAAATTAACTGAAAAATCAAAGAGGAATTTATTTCATGATCTCGTTGAATCCATAAAGGATTTAGGGGAATAGGAGGTTAAAATGGGAGAAAATACAAGTTTATTAATGACTCAAGGCGGAAATGGGAATGGCTTGGCAATTCTTGATGTGAATGCACTTGAGAGGGATGTAGATGGAATATGGGGTTTAAGCCAGAGTGTTGAAAATGAGATAGGAAATCCATTGACAAGGATTTATAGGGGGGCTTTAAGAGTCTTTAGCCGAGGGGAGGTTGGTGATAATAGGGTTTATACGCTATTGACAAAAATGCAGGATAAGATGAGTAGATTATCTGGAGAGTTTGACAGACTACAATTAGTATATAGGGAAAGAGCTGAATCAATGGTTGATTTTCTTTTGAAACAACAGGAAGAACAAGAATCTGGAAATTCTTTAATCAAGAGATTAGATGAAGGTATAAACAAAAGAGAACAGCACATAACCAAAGCAAAAGACGAGCTTGGCAAGATGAAAGATAATCAGGAGGGATTTTACAGATTAAGAGGCGATACTTTAGTGAAACTAATAGAAAAAACAGATATGGAAGGGCTTGAAACTGCGTTAGAGAAAACAATGGGTTTGAGAAATGATGTTACGAGAAGAAGTGCTGCTGATTTGATAAGTGCCGGCAGAGTGCATCAGGTATTAACAGGATTCAGCAATCAAATGAATCTCATTGTTGCTTATTTTGAGAGGTCAATAGGAATGAAGATGTATGAGATTCAGGCAGGGCATTTAACTGAGCAGTCAAAGATACAACTGAGGGAATTTGGAAAGATATATGGGACGTTTTGTGCAGAAGCAAGAAAAGGATTACAGCAGTTGAGAAGTGTTGAAAATGGTGATTTGTTCAGCATAAGTGCGGGGAAGAGAGTTGTAAGAGGGGAAAGTTCTTCATTCGAGTATGTGGCAATGCATTATATTGGTGCTGGGGTAAAGGGATAAACTCCCTTTCAATTTTATTTATTATCCTAAAATACCATTGTAAAAGTATAGGTAAGTATAGAAAATCTTTATAAGGGATTATTCTATAAAAGAAAAAATGAAAACCAAAACTCAAAACAAAGGAAAGAATGATACGCAGTTGATTAAGCTAAATAAGGATATTTCTCTTGATGATCCGAATTGGCTTTTGAAGGCATTGGGGTGGGATAAGTATGTTAGAAAGCGATAGCCCGAAAATATTTGGATTCGCTATTGGATTTGTTGGTTATTTTGACAATAAGCTTCAGTATGAAGTGCAGGTAATAAATGATGGTGTGCCCAAAGAGCTTATAATAATACAGCTTAAATCTCTTTTAAGGGATTTTGAGAAAGAATACTACGATAAACAAAAATAAATAAAGGAAAACTAATAAAATGGTAAAAAGACAAAAAATGGTTATACTGACGATAGGAGCAATACTTTTAATTGTAGGTATGCTTTGGACTATTTTTTTAGGACTTGATGGAAGATACATCTATGGATTTATAGTGACTGGATTATTTGTAATAATTGGATTATTATTAATAGCATTCGCTTTGGGGGATTAATATGATTGATGAAATAAACAAAAATATACTTGACTTGGAATTTCAAAAACAATTAATTTAACCTTTCAATTGTAAAACTCGGCTTGACCATTCCTCCTGTGTTTAACGTAAATTTAAAGTTTTGATATATTCCTTCTGCTGACGGTTCTTTGACTGATAATTTTTTACCTATTAAAGCTCCTAAGTTTCTTATAAAATCTACGTAATCTGCACTTTCTATTTTTATATTTGTTTTCATTACTTCGCCTGTTTTATATTTTATTATTAAGAGAGATGTTAGTGTTGAAGAAATTAATATAATTGAGGAATCATGGATTAATGGATCTATTGGACCAAATGGAGAATTATATTTGAATAAATGATATCTTAATGCATCTACAATTTCTTGATTAAATGTTAAATTAAGTTTTTTGCAGTATTTTTCAACATAAGTATCAAAATTTTTGTCTGTTGGTTTTAAATTCTTATTTATAGTATACATAAACAAGTGATTATCTAATGAAGGTTCTTGGACTTCATAAAATAAATCTCCTGATAAATTATCTTTTATTAGTCTTACCTTTACTATACTTTTACCTTCATTGTCAATTACTAAATCAGTAAATTTTTCTGTTGTTGGTGGTGAAGGAGGCTCTTCAATCAATTGTTGTTGAGGTAATATCTGTTCTTTTTGTTCGCCATTGTTTTTTCCCGAGGGTTTTTGTGAAAAAGGTTCTTTTGGTGCTTTTATTTCTGGACTATGTTCAAATGAGGATTCATGAAACTCTGAAAATGATTCACTTAGTTCTTCTTTTGGAATCTCTATTGGTTTTGTTGTTTCGTGTTTGACTTCATTTTGAAAATGTTTAAATGCTTCTGATTGCTGAAAAGTCTGAGAAATATTTATTCTTGGCGGCGGACCTGTATAAATTGGAATTGAAGAATACTTAATTTCTTTTATTTCTGGCTGTTCAAGTTTTATAACTATAGTTTCTTTTTCTTTTGGAGAAATTTCTATATGTTTTTCCTGTTTTAACTGCTCTATTAATTTTTTCTTTTTTTGATAGAAACAGGCTCTTGCAAACTGTTTTAGAAAAATTTCTTCTTCTGTAGGTGGTTTTTCTGTTAAAACTTTATTAACTTCTTTAATTAAATCTATTTCTTCCTGCTGTATAGGGTTAAAAATAAATTGGATATTGCTTCTGTCGTTCATTGTAAGAACCTATCTGTGTTTACATCTTAGGTTTATTAATAATCTGATAAGGTGATTTTTCCTGTATAAATCTCTCTAAAATTATTAATCCTTTTGCTATTTGCTTGTTTTGTTCTATTAAACTTGTTATTTTGTCTACTAAGGGTTCTTTGACTTCTTCCTCTTTTATTGATTTAGCTGCACCTTCAAAAATATCTATTAACTTTGACATTCTTCCTGTTAATTCTTTTACAGAAATTACTAAATCTGCTGTTTTATTAGATAATTCAGCGTTATGTTTTAATAATACATTTACTAGATCTTTATCCTGCATTTTTACACCTCTTACTTAAATTTATAGAAAGAAATGAAGTTTAAAAAGATTTTGGCTTTTATCTTGTTTGCTGAAGAGCCTTTACTACAATTTCATTAGGAACGTAAGTGGCATAAACTCCTCCGAATTCGTGCATTCTACCTAATCTAACTGGAAGAACATATCTTGCTTGTCCATTTTTGGCTTTTTTATCTCTTGAAGTAACTTCAATTATTGCTTCATTAGAAATTTCAGGCGGTATTTTTATTGGTAAACCTACTGCGGATAATAGCTGTTCTTGTTTTCTTAATTCTTCTTGTGTAAAATAACCTAGCGAATTAGAAATTCTCCCTGCAACCATCATTCCAATAGCAACAGCTTCGCCATGAGACAAGTAAACTTCACTTTCTTTTCTCTTATACCTATCAACACTTAATTTCTCTATTGCATGACCTATAGTATGCCCGTAATTTAATACTCTTCTTAATCCTTTCTCATGTTGGTCAATTTCAACTATACTCCCTTTGATTCTACAATTATTCCTAGCGATTTCAAGTAAAAATTCCGGGGCTCTTGCTGTTATCAGATTTATATTTTCAGACAAATATCTAAAAAAGTCTATATCCTGTATAACTCCATGTTTAATAGTCTCTGCTAATCCTGAAATAAAATCTCTGTCTGAAAGTGTAGTGATTGTCGCAATATCTAAATATACTTTTTCCGGTTGGTTGAACGCCCCAATTAAATTTTTTCCAAAATCTGTATCTACGGCTGTTTTTCCACCTATTGATGAATCCGTTTGAGCAAGAAGTGTTGTAGGAATCTGGACATAAGGGACTCCCCTATTAAAAATTGCAGCGATAAAACCAGCTATATCTCCAACAACTCCACCGCCCAAGGCAAGAATTGCAACATCTCTTCCGTATTTCAAGAGACTCATTTTATCCATAAGCTTCATGCAATTTTCCATAGTTTTGTTATGTTCTCCAGCCTCAAAAGAGAATATTTCTGCAGTTAATCCCTCGCTTTCTAATATTTTTTTAAGAGACTCGGCATATAATCTTTTAACATTAGAATCAGTAACAATTGCATATCTATCTCCTAGAGGTTTTTGTTTTAAATCTTTGGCAATTTGTGGAAATAGGTTTTCTCCAAATACTAAATCGTATGACTCGTCTACCTCTCTCTTAAGTAAAATTCGCATTCTATTCTTTGTTAATTCTAACATCGAGACTAATAAGAATAGAGAGATTATAAATTTAACCCTGGAAATCGTGGTGCTGTTTTAACAAAATCTTCTAAATTGATTTGTTGCTTCACAATACTAAACAATTACAGCTATGCGTTTTAATAGTTGCCTGAGAGAGCTATAATCTCTAAAGCTTTATCCCAAGGTTTATGGAATTTGTTAATATAACCTGTAGCTCCGACACTTAATGCTTCCGTTTCTATTCCCCCATCTGTGGACACAATATAAATGGGAATTTTTGGATTAAATTGTCTTATAGATGAAACAGCTTGTAATCCACTCATTATCCACATTTGGTTATCTGTAAATATAAGATCAAATTGTTCTTGTCTAACTTTTTCAACTAAGCTTTCTCCACTTGAGACCGAAGTGAAAGTGAGTTCTATACCTCTTTTTTTACAGTCACGAGACAAAATAGAAGCAATATCTTTTATAAAGCCAGTATCGTCGTCAGCCCAAATTACTTTTTTCATTTTTTCTTTTAATACTCCATTCCCGGCATTCCACCCTGAGGCATTTGCGGCATTCCACCGCCTTTGCTTCTGCCACCAGCTATAACATCATCAATTCTTAATATTAATTCTGCTACTTCTGAAGCTGATTTTATTGCCTGTGTTTTTATTTTTAATGATTCAATAACACCTTCTTTCCAGGCATCCATTACTTTTCCATCATAAACATTTATTCCAGCCCATTTTTCTCCTTTATCATGATGAGCTTTTAAGTCTGTTAAAATGTCTATTGGATCCAAGCCTGCATTTTCAGCTAATGTAACCGGAATAACTTCTATTGCATCTGCAAATGACTGAACTGCTAATTGTTCTCTTCCTGATAATTTTGTGGAAAACTTTCTTAACTGCATTGCAACTTCTGTTTCTACTGCACCTGCACCTGCAACTACTTTTCCAATTTTTATTGCTGTAACAATATCGCCAATTGCATCTTTAATAGCTCTTTCTACTTCATCAACAACGTGCATTGTTCCACCTCTTACTAAGATTGTAACTGCTTTTGCGTTTTTACATTCCTCTACATAAGTCATTTCTTCATTGCCGATTTTTAATTCTCTTACTATACCTGCAGCACCTAACTCTTTTTCAGATAATTCTTTTAAGCTTGAGACAACTTTTGCACCTGTTGCTCGTTCTAGGGCATCCATATCTGATTTTTTAATTCTTCTTGCAGCATAAATACCTGCTTTTGCTAAATAGTGCTGGACTAGATCATCAATTCCTTTTTGACAGAAAACAACATTAGCACCTGAGTTTATTACCATATCTGCCATTCTTTTTAACATATTTTCTTCCTGTTCTAAAAACCCTTGTAATTGTTTTGGATCTGAGATTTGTATTTTAGTATCTGTTTCAGGATTTTTTATTTCCAGAGCAGCGTCTAATAAAGCAATTTTATGATTTTTAATTAATCTTGGCATTGCTGAATGAACTTTTTCTTTATC
>CAYIHC010000056.1:0-6718 GCA_964363105.1 Candidatus Woesearchaeota archaeon
AGTTAGTGCAAGAGATTTCTATTTATTAAGAGATGATGCTCCTGAAGGTGTTAAGGTTATGTCCTCTAAAGAATCCGAAGAAAGTAGCAGAATAATGGAAAGAGCAGGAAAACCATATTACGAATATAGGGATACAGCAACTACAAGCAATGCATTTTTTAGACCTGAATGGATAAAAGAGTTGTGTATTGTTGACAATAATGATCCGGAGAATCCTAATGTTCAGTGGAACAACGGTCATTTCATGCATCAGTTCACATATTTTATAGGACATGTTAATTTTTACTATAGAGACGAACATGGAAAAAAACAAGTAGCGGTTATGAATACAGGTGATTCAATGTATATAACCCCTTTTGTCCCCCATACATTCACAACAAGAAAAAACCAAGAAGGGAAACTTGGATTGATTTTGGCTTTAACATATGGAAATAAAATTATTGGTGACACACAACAGGAATTTTCAGCAATAGGTAAGGAGTTAGCTAAAAATTTTGTCTTGGATGTTTCAACAAGAAAATCTTATTTTCTCTCCCTCTTTAATTTTTATATGGGCTCTGGAAGCATTTCTCCTGAAGAATTAGCCACAAGGACTGGGTTTTCTGATGAGATTATTAAATCATTTTTAGAAGGAGTAACAATACCCAGAGATTCAGAGATAGAAGTATTGGCAAGAGCATTAAGAGTTAATAAACGAGATTTATTGCCACCAGACACTATCGAAGAAAGAGTTATAATCCAAAACTATCAAGATGCTAAAAGATGGCATGTTCCAACCAATGGAAGATCTTACCTTCTTACTGAACTAACACATACAAGTAATTTACCAAACTCGAGAGCCCTGGAGTTAGATGTATTAAAAGCAAATTCAGAAACATTAAGCGTAGGATTGCATCAATATGGTTATAACTTAAGTGACAAACCAGTGGTGTTAGAATGGAATTACAACGGAACAAAAGGTTCAAAAAAAATTGATCCGGGAGATTCTTTTTACATAAAACCTTTTATAAGACACCGTTATTTAGGAGAGGGTGGAAAATTACTTATATTGAGAATAGGTGGAAGAGTAGTAGGTGAGCCTCAAAGAGAACTTTCCACTTTAGGTCAAGAAGGCGCACTTAGAGCGCTTGGAGAAAATGAGATGTGGTTTAACCAGAGGGGTAGAAATAAAATATGAAAGCAATAATACTTGCAGCTGGAATGAGCAAAAGATTAAGACCTTACACAGAGAATTTTCCAAAATGTTTGTTAAAGATTAATGGAAAACCAATATTATCCTATACTCTAGAAGTGCTAAAAAATAACAATATTAATGATATTTCTTTAATAAGAGGTCACGCAAAGGATAAACTGAATTTAGGTGGATTAAAATACTATGAAAATCCTGATTACAGAAACAACAATATATTGCACTCTTTGATGTGTGCAAGGAAAGAAATAGAGAACGCAAATGAAGATATAATCATTTCTTATTCAGATATAATCTACGAAGATCAGGTTCTTAAAGATTTAATAAACTCAAAATCCCCAATATCTATAGTTGTTGATACTGAATGGCAAGATAATTATAGTAGTAGGACAGATCATCCAATTGAAGAAGCAGAAAATGTAATCTTTGATAATGATTCACAGATAAAAAAAATCGGCAAAAATATATTGGTAGACAATTCAACAAACAACCACAGTGAATTTATAGGTTTATGGAAGTTTACACCCGAAGGAGCGAAAATATTTTTAAAACATTTTGACGAATTAAATTCAAAATTAGAAAAAACAGATCAATTCCAAAATGCACGAGAATGGCAGAAAGCATATATTACAGACATATTGCAGGAAATGGTAGATGCGGGTGAAAAAATACATTGTACTTTAATAAAAAAAGGATGGAAGGAATTTGATACTATCCAGGATTTTTTAAAAGCAGGAGGAGATCACATCAATTTAAACAAAGAACAATACAAAAATTTCAGCGAACTATTGAATAAACCACAACCAATAGTTGCTGTAGGGGCACATGATGCAATTACTGCCAAATTAGTAGAAGAATCAGGATTTGGAGCAGTATGGGCTTCAGGTTTTGCGATAAATGCATCTAGGGCATTACCTGATGCAAAATTAACAGATATGTCAGAATTTCTTAGAAGGGTTGAGGATATAGTCAATGCAGTAAACATTCCTGTTATCGTTGATGGTGATGATGGGTTTGGAACTGCAATACATGCGGCGAGATTAGCTGAAAGATGTTTCAATATAGGAGTAGCTGCTCTGTGTATAGAAGACAACGTTTCAGATGAAAAGAAATGTAGTTTTTACGATTCAGGAAAAAGAAATCTTGTCCCTATTCAAGAATTTCAAGGCAAATTAAAAGCAATTAAATCCAGAGCTCCAGATTTAATATTAATTGCAAGAACAGAATCTTTCATAGCAGGTTATGGTTTAGAAGAAGCACTGAAAAGAGCAAAAGCCTTTGCAGAAGCAGGAGCAGATATGATCTTAATACATTCAAAAATAAAAACACCAGATGAAGTCTTTGAATTTGCCAAAAATTTCAATATTAACATTCCTTTAGTTTGCGTTCCAACAACGTATGACACTACAACGGTAGAAAATTTATCACAAAACAAATACAAACTAATAATCTTTGCCAATCAACCCTTAAGAGCTGCAGTAAAATCAATGAGAGAAGCACTAATTACTTTAAAGAAAAACCTACATGCCTCTTCTTTAAATCACTTAATAGCCACAATGGATGATATCTATAAACTTACAAGAGTTGAAGAACTTAACATAGAAGAGGAAAAATTTATACCGAAAGAAAAACCAATAAAGGTTATTATTCCGGCAGCTGGCTACGATCCAACTTTACCAATGGCGAAAGATCTTCCAAAATGCATGATCAAGCTTAATAATAAAACACTGTTTGAGCATCAAATAGATCTTCTTAAGCAGTTTGGAATAAATAATCTAGTAATGGTAAGGGGATTCAGAAAAGAACTAATTAATATAAAAGGACCAAAATACTACGACAATGAGAACTATCTTGAAAAAGGTCTTATCCATTCATTGAAATGCGCAAAAAATGAGTTTACAGGCAATGAAAAAATATTGCTTTTATGGTCCGATATTCTCCTTGAGCCACACATTCTTGAAAGATTGTTAAAGCAGGAAAATGATATAACCCTGTTAGTAGATCACTCTATATTAATAAATCCCCAGAGGCTACATAAAAAAACAAAGAAAATAGAGTTAGTTAAAACTACTTATACTCCTTCAATTATAAATAATAAACTAATAAATCTGCAAAATAATCCAAATTTTATAGAAGATATCGGTATAGATATCCCCCAAGATAAAGCCACAGGCGAATTTATTGGCGTTACACTTCTATCAGAAAGAGCAGCAAAGAAGTTTTACAATTACCTTTCAAATATTCCAGATCCAAGCAAAATAGGGAATGAAAAAGGATCATACCCCGAGTTTATTAAATATATAATGAAGCAAGGTGAAAAAATAAATACCTTGGGTGTTTTGAGTGGCTGGTTTGAATTACATGATTTGGAAGATTATCAAAGTGCTATAAATATGGGGTTAGAGCTTGAAGCAAATGATCAAGGCTGAAGATTTCTTGGCTATATTAAAAGAGAACAAGATATCCTTACTTACAGGAGTTCCATGCTCTTTTCTTTCAGGTCCACTAAGTTTTGCATTAAACGATCCGGAGTTACATTTAGTTGCAGCACCTAATGAAGGTTCTGCTTTGGCAATTGCCTCGGGTTATTATCTCGGTGGAAAAAAAGCAATGGTTTATTCTCAAGAATCAGGAATTGGAAATTTAACAAATCCGCTTTGCTCTTTAAACATCCCATTTAAAATTCCTTTAAAACTATTAGTAACTGGTAGGGGTTATAAAATTGAAGATGAACCACAGCACAATATTTTAGGGCCAAAAATAAAAGAATTCTTCTCTCTATTTAATATTGAAGCAGAAGAACTTCCAGACTTATTAGAAGATTTGAAGAAAAAAATATACAAGGAGAACTTTTGCCTTATTATTAAAAAGAATCAGATTGAATCTATCAAAGAAATGAAAGAAATAAAAGCCAACATTAGTGAACCAAAAATTCATGAAGAAAAACACAATGACCTTGAATTATCAAGATTAGAAGCTATAAGATTAATATCTGAAAGATTTCAAAATGCAGCAATAATATCCACCACGGGTATGGCTTCAAGAGATCTTTTTTATGTTTCAGATAAGAATCAAAATTTCTATATGCAGGGATCTATGGGGCATGCACCTGCTATCGCCCTTGGTTTAGCACTTGCAAAACCCAATTTAAAGATAATAGTAATAGATGGAGATGGTGCATTGTTAATGCATATGGGAATCCTCTCAACAATAGGCTTTTATTCACCCAAGAATTTAATTCACATATTGCTTGATAACGAAGTTTATTCAACTACAGGCTCCCAGCCAACTACATCCAAATCAACAAAACTTCACCAGGTAGCAGCTAACTGTAATTATAAGAATACTTATTTATCATCCAAAAAGGAATCATTTTTAAATGCTGTCAATTCTGCTTCTAAGCAAGAAGGACCAACTTTCATCCACTTAAAAATAAATAACCTAGAATCAAACTCGCCCAGGATAACAACAAAATATACATTTGAGGAAATAAAAAACAATTTTATGGAGTTTATAAAAAATGCAAAATGAATTGTTTGAAGGGGAAAAGGCTATATCTCAATTAGCAGATGAACTTCATAGGGAATTTCCTAAAGACTCAAAAATCGCTCTTTTTACAGGCAACTCTTTTTATAGAAATCCTGAAAAACAAAAAATATTAGAGGTATTAGACGGTTATAAACCCCAGTATCATTTATGTAGCTCAAATCCTGATTTAAAAGCCGTTGAAGGTGCTGTTAAGTTCTTAAGAAGATTCAATCCTAACTTAATCGTTGCAATAGGTGGGGGTTCTGTAATTGATCTTGCAAAAGCAGCAAATGCCTTCTTAGCAAATCCACAGGAAATTTCAAGTAATGCCCAATTTTCTTCTAAAGGTTTATACTTTATAGCAATCCCAACAACAGCAGGCTCAGGAACAGAGGTTACTCCATTCTCTTCAATAAAAAACAAAGACGGAATAACAAAGTTTTCCTTTGTAAATGAACGTTTAATTCCAGATCTCGCTGTGTTGTGGTATCCTTTAACATTTACCTTGCCACCTTATGAAACAGCTATCACAGGTCTAGATGCTTTAACACAAGCAGTAGAAACCTATTGGTCAAAAAATGCAACAGAACACACCAAGGAATTATCTTTAAAAGGGATAAGGCTAATAATGAATAATCTTCAGACAGCTTTTAAAGAGCCTAGAAACAAAGAAGCAAGACAGAATATGTTATTGGCAGCAAATTTCTCAGGCCAAGCCATTGCAATTGCTAGAACCACAATCTGTCACTCAGTTTCTTATCCTCTAACATCAAGATTTAATATCCCTCATGGCCACGCTGTTTTTTTAACATTACCTAGCTTCTTGGAATTTAATGCCTCTCATCTTGATAATAATGGTGGTGAAAGACTTTATGAAGCATTAGGATCTAAAAATGCAAAACAAGCAGCTAGTAATCTTCGTGATTTAGGAAGAAATCTTGGTATAGAATCTAGACTTTCTAATCTTGGAATAAGCGTGGAAGATATCCCTTTAATCTTAGATAACGGCTTTAGACCTGACAGAGCAGGAAATAATCCAGTAACCGTTACAAAGGAAGATTTAAATACCGTTTTAATGGGGATTTTATAAAGTGGTAAAATACACGATAAACGATATCTATTTCAAGGCTGTGAAGAAGATGGGTGGTATGTGGGAACAAATAGTAATGGGTCCTCCATCAGTTAGGATAGTGTGGTTTCTAGCAAACTTCACAAGCTTAACTCCTAACAAAGTAACAGTTATTTCATTTTTAGTTGGTGTGCTTTCTGCAGTAGCTTTTTATTTACATAACTATATCTTAGGTGCAATCTTATATGAGCTGTCTTTCATGATTGATACTTCTGATGGAAAGCTTTCAAGGCTTCTAGGGAAATCCACAAAAACAGGGGTTGTGTTTGATGGTATGTTAGACACATTAAGACTGTTCATAGTATCATTAGCTTTTTCATTTTCGTATTACACTCTTACAAATAATTATCTGATATTTGTTTATATGTTCACAGCAGTATTTTTAATAATGTTTTTTGCTTTTACAGGTTTATTTATAATGTATAGATCAGGACCAGAGCCAGAATTAAAAGAGGAAAAGAGAATTGAATCTAATGTAAAAGATTTGAATAAAGGTTTAATTGGTAAATTTAGAAATTATTTAAAGGAAAAACACAGAACTGACTTAATGTACTCAAATATGGAACAGGAAGCAATAATGTTTTTCTTTTTTCCAATATTAAGTGTTTTCTTCGGATTAGAATTTGTTGAATACGGTTTAATTCTCGGGATAATAACCATGTCTTTATGGATATCATTCAAATATTACAGATTCTTTAAAAAATATTGGAATCTTCCTTATGACAGAAAGATAACTATAGCATCCCAAGACCCCAAAAAACAAAAAGAGGATGACACACTCATCTAAGAATTATTTGAAGGATCTAAACTATAGGTTGAATAAAAGGAAAATCTTTATTATTGATGCTTTTGCTACGTTCAAGAAGTCTATT
>CAYIHC010000057.1:0-6635 GCA_964363105.1 Candidatus Woesearchaeota archaeon
TGCAGAAGCAACTAATCCTTCTTCAACAGCTTTAGAAAATGCCTTGTATATTCCGGTGTTAGTTTTTGCATCAACTTTTGGAACACTATTCCCTATATATTTTTTGCTTCTTTCTTCTTCTCCCTTCATTGCGAAGTATTCGCTTCCACCTAGCTCATTATGAGTAGCTCCAATAACGTATATCAGATCTCCCTCGAATTTCGTATCAATGGAAACAGCTTTTCTTGCATCTTTCATTACCCCTATTGTTGAGATTAACAAGGTTGGAAGAACAGATATCTTTATAGGATTTCCTTCTTCATATCCTTTAAAATCATTAAACATACTATCTTTTCCTGAAATAAAAGGAGTTCCAAATATTATTGCATAATCGTAGCAAGCTTGACACGCTCTTTTTAATTGCCCTAACCTTTCCGGCTCAGTAGAACTACACCAGCAAAAATTATCAAGCAATGCAAGATGCTCTAAATCAGCCCCTATTGCAATAGCATTTCTTATTGCTGTATCAATCGCACACGCAGCCATATCATAAGTATCAATTTCACTATAAGAAGGATTAAGTCCTTGTGATAAAACAACTGCTTTATTTGAATCAAGTCTAGGCCTTACAACTGTAGCATCTCCATTTACCATCCCTTTTCCTTGCAACGGCTTAATAGCACTTCCACCCTGAACTTCATGGTCATATTGTTGAGAAATAAATTCAGAACTTGTAATGTTTTGTCTTGCCAACATTTTATGCAAAGAACCCGTCAAATCTTCCAAACATTCAAAATTCGGTTCTTCATAAGTTTTCCTCGTGAACGTCGTTTTAATTGGTCTTGGTGGCAAACCATTATGTAAGAAGTCCATATCAACATTCATAACTGTATTTCCGTTATAATCAACAACACACCTCTCAGAATTTGTGAATTCCCCAATCACTGTCGCTTCAACCCCCCTCCTTTTCATTAAATTATGAAAGTCGTTCCATTTTTCTTTCGGAACTGCTAATGTCATTCTTTCTTGAGACTCAGAAATCCATATTTCCCAAGGGGAAAGCCCCAGGTATTTTAAGGGAGCATTATTTAAATTGACATAACATCCACCAGATTCTTTTGCCATCTCTGCAACAGAACAAGATAATCCTCCAGCACCATTATCTGTTATACTATGATACAAACCCATATCTCTAGCTTCTTTAATAAGCACATCTGATAATTTTTTTTGGGTTATAGGGTCCCCAATCTGGACCGCAGTTGCAGGACTTCCCGAATCAATTGCTTCTGAAGAAAAAGTTGCACCATGAATGCCGTCTTTTCCAACTCTCCCCCCGACCATCACAATATAATCCCCTGGCGTTGCTTGCTTTTCATGCATTTTTTTCTCATTTCTTTTCCGAGGGATTAAACCTACAGTCCCAACAAAAACCAAAGGTTTTCCCCTATAACTTTCATCAAAAAAAACAAATCCTTGTGGGGTAGGTATTCCAGAACAATTTCCCCCAACATTTACACCATCAATAACCCCATCCATTATCCTTCTTGAAGACAGCATCTTTTGAGATTTATCTTTTCCTTTATAGAGGTCTCTGGTATCAGTAGGATTCGCAAAACAAAAACCATATCTATTAATAATTGGTTTTGCCCCCATTCCAAACCCTATCGAATCTCTATTAACCCCAACGATTCCTGTTATTGCCCCGCCAAAAGGGTCAAGAGCGCTTGGGGAGTTGTGTGTTTCAACTTTATCGCAAACTAAAAATTCATCATCAAAAACTATCCCCCCTGCATTATCCGTGAACACCGAAACACAGAAATCATTAGGTCCTTTTTTATTTCTAATCTCATCTGTTGCACTTTTAATAAATGTTTTAAACAACCCTTCTTTAAATTCGTCAATAGCGTCCATAAAAATAGTGTGCTTACAATGCTCACTCCAAGTTTGTGCAATTGATTCTAATTCGACATCTGTTGGATTTCTTCCCAAGTTTCTAAAATAATTCTGAACTGTTTTCATATAAGGTAAATCCATTGACAAAGGTCCTCTTCTGGTTCCATCAGAATTTGCAATTCCTTGCTTTCCTATAATTGTTAATTGTTCATCATTAGAATTTAATATCTCTACTAATCCCACAACAGGCTCTTCATGAAGTCTTACTCTCGGAACAATAGCATCCATCCCACGGTTTCTTCTAAACTCTTCATAACCTTTAACAGAAACTCTTTGGATTATAGGATTTGAAAGAGAATCACCAATCTTAACCACATCTTCCATAGTTAGATTCCCGGATAAAAACATTACTAATGAACTATAAACTGTTTGACCTTCAAAAGTTCTTCTAAAGCGATCTTCCAGAATTTCCCTTGTTGTTGTCCCAATATTGTCAGTTACACCAGGTAAAAAACCAACTTCAACTGCATAGTCAAATCTTTCAGGTGCTTTAGGATTATTTATTCCAGCCTCTTGAGTTACAGGGTTAGAAAGCATAGCAACAACAGATTTTAAATCTTCCTCATTAAATAAATAATCAAGAGTATAAACATCAACAAGGCTTACATCATCAACATGAAAGCCCATTGATTGTATTTTCCTTTTTCTTACTTTTGCCCTCGTATCTCCAGTTTTTGTAATAATCTCAATCCTATTTGTCATCCATACCTCATTTTTGTAATTCAAAAAGATCTTAAATAAGAAATTAAATTTTGTTTTATAAACTTATATATCCTCAGTTATATCTTTTGTATCAATTATTTCTCTAGTATTTAATAAGTCGCAAATTAGGATATTAAAATATTTATTCTAAAAATTCCTTGTTCTTTAATTTATCAGGCAAATACTTATCCGTAATAAAACTAATACCTCTAGCACTTAAAGCCTGGATTTCTGCCTTAGCACCCCATTTCTTCATTACTTTAAACTCTTCCTGCCATTCTTTATTGTCTTTAAACCATTCATAATCAGCCACTTGTTGCATTCTTTTCACATCAGTATCTTTTAGTTTTATTAAATGCTTCTTTAAATCGTATTTTTCAATGTCTTTTGAGGTAATCCCTAAATATTGAACAGAGGGTATAGTTAATTTCTTTGAGAAGAAAGCTAGATTGATAGAACCATACTTAATAACAGAATAGATATATGCCCCATAGATGTCCCAGTCACAAAGAACATAAATAGGTAATTCAAACTCTTCATATAATCTTTGTAGTAATCTTCTAATTCCTCTTGTAGTTTGTCCTTGTGATGATAATATAATCCCTTTATTCTTTTCATGGAACTTATCTTCCAACAATCTCTCATAAATAGCACTCTTCTCCATATATAAAACAAAATTAGCATTAACCTTTTTGAATTTTATCTCTTCAACATTAGAGGGTATTGACCAGCCACCACTTCCTAATTTCCCCCAGTCTATAGTATCGCCTCTATCCTCAATAACAACATTTCCAGCAACAGATCCCATCTTATTTGCATTTACATGTAACTGTTCCCTAGACAATCCGGAAATTAATTCTAAATCTTGTATAATCTCATCACTTTCCGGTTGCTCGTCAACTAAATTAACATTAGTATTGGGTATAGTTCTCTTAGCCATATAGAAAACATCTCTTAAGCTTGCATGCTTCCCATTATCAAGCAAATCTTTTTCAATCTTAGCCACTTCAACGGTCTGTAAAAATTTCTTAGCATGCGCAATATTAAAAAATGATCTTTTGGAAGAACTTTCTCCTAATTGTAATGTTCTTGACTTTTTATCAAAGAAAACATTTGACAAGGCTCTTATAGGAACATCTATTGCAGGATTATCCCCTTTTAATATCTGTTTACTAATACTATTTCCTAATTCCTTTATTTTTTCAACTGGTTTTTCTTTTGTCATTTTACTTTAATGTTGTTTGTTTCTCACTTTTATTCTGGACTATCACACCTTCAATTTTTTTTATTCTTATCTTCCTCACTAATTTCAATTAATAAAGGTAAATCTTTCTTTAATCTTTTGTTTAATGCTTCTATCAATTTGTTCTTGTTCTCTTTTGTTATTTCACTTAATGAACTTGCTAATTCGGGTATATACTTTTCAAATAAGCCTGCCTTTTCTTTTTGTTCTCTTGCTCTTACATTCTTCCTTATATAAATACCCAATCTTCTTCCGCATTCCTGAACAGCTAATTTTATTTCTTTTATTATTTCAGGGTAATGTGCAATTGCCTCCTTAGCTTCTGAAGTAAATGGCACCCATACAGATGCAATATGAACAGCTAAAACTACAGGTCCTGCAGGTAAATTCCCACCTGATTGTTGTAATCCATAAGCCCTCCAGTTTGTTTCTTTAATCGCTTCAGTAACAGCACAAGCACTATGTTGATACAATAATGGAACTCTATTTGCAAACCTCATCACTTTTATTGATTCCTCAGGATTTAATTCTCCTCCGTAAGCTAATGCGCAGTCGATCTGAAATGGATAACCCCTGTAAACTGTCGGTGATCTTGTAATTGAAGTGTAAAATTCAGCCTTTATTTCAGTTTGAACGCTTTTTAAAAAATCATTCTCACCTATAGGGCTTAAGCAGTCTGTTGGTGGTGCAATTACCTTAGCTTCCTGCATCGATTTATATAACTTTTCAGCCTGATCATGCATTAAATTTTGAGGCTTATCATTTACATTCAACAATGCTTTTGTTATAATCTCTTTCGCAGTTCCACTTCCAATCCTGCAAAATTCTGTAGTTAAAAAGGATTGTAAATTTTTCGTTTTTGACCCCTTTAACATCCTTATTAACACCCCCATTTCAGTTCCGTGTGGGTGCGGCTTAATCGCTTTCGGTTCTTTTGGTAAAATATTTGAAGCTCTTTTAAAAACAATCTTTTCATTATCTGGATTAACATAAATTAATTGTAAGTGTGGGTTTGTAATTGATGTTTGTCTTAAATATTCATCAACTCCTTGCTTTCCTTTCTGATATCTAGCCTCGATTTCTAATTCAACCTTTACACCGTGGGGTTTATCAGTATCTAACGCTTCTTCTCTTTTGACTTCAGCCTGATTTTTGTGAACATCTATAAACATTTCATAAAAATGCATTTTTTTATCCTTCGCAGTTTTGCTCCAGACCTTAACCGGTTTTCCTGTTGTCAACTGAGAGTATAAAACTGCACCAGAAGCACCTATGCCTTGTAAACCACGACTTTGCTTATTTTTCCCAAACTTGCTTCCATAGAGTAAAGAACAAAAAACGCTCGGCAGGTTCTCCTTAACTATTCCAGGACCATTATCTTCAACAGAAATTAAGAACCTCGTTTCATTTAGCGTTTTAATAGTTACAACTCCTTCAGGTAATATTCTTGCATCCTCGCAAGCGTCAACTAAATTGTCAACCAACTCTTTAACAACTGTCAACAAAGCCTTGCTTAAATTATCATACCCTAATAAATGTCGATTTCTTTCAAAAAAAGCGCTTACACTAACTTGTTTTAATTCCTTACTTAATTCTTCAGCATCTCTCTCGCCATGTTCCTCTTTTTTCACCATTATTCACCAAAAACTTTTATCTCTTTATAAATTTAATTGATTTTAAATTTTTCATCATCTTTTCCTTTAAATCTTTCAATCATTGAATAAACATGTCCATGAGGTGCACCTAAGATTAATTTCATTACAGCTCTTTTAGCAATTTCAACATCGGTTATCAATCCAATTATTGTTACAGTCTTTCCATAGATAACAATTTTTGTATTTGTTAAACCTTCTAAATTCTTTCTTACTCTTCCTTCTTCACCAATTAATCTCGATTTAACCCTTTCTTGTTTCTTTTTAGAGCTTCCAGTAAAATCCTTAATAGGAATAACTTCAGCAAGATAATTTTCATCTAACAAAACAAGTGCTTCATCAGGAGTTAATCCTCTTCCAATAACCTGAACAATATTCTTACATAAATAATTATTTAATCCGTCATCAGAGCTTATCTCAACTAATCCATCCTCAGAATCAATCTTAATACTAACATTAAGCTTAATTTGTAGATCTCTCTTAAAACTCCCTTTTGGGCCTATTAAAACAGCTACTCTTTCCTTTGGTATCCTTATAACTTCAGTGAACATAAAAAAAACAAATTAATTAGCTTTAAATGTTTTGTTAAAGTTCGTTGCCCTCTAATCCTTTTAATAATCCCTTCCTTTTAAGCCAGTTTATCTGATTTAACCTATACTTAAAAATAACATCCCCCTTTTCGTCGCCGCCAAACTCCCATGGTTCAACCAACACTAAATCACCTTCTCTAACCCATAATTTCCTTTTTAATCTCCCTGGAATTCTACAATTTCTTGTTTTGCCATCAAGACATTTTATTCTCATTCTTGAAGCGCCTAATCTCTGATCAACAACACCAAAAGTCTGATTTCCTCTGGGCAGCATTACTCTTGTAAAATCTTCCTGTTCTTCACTTTGTGTATTCGGTCTGCGTTCCATCTAAATTAATCTTAAAGCGGTGTTTTTAAACCTTCCTTCTAAAACAAATAGTTAATCTTGTCAACACCTTGCTTGTCCATCTGTCTACCTTATGAACTTTTGAGCTTTGTGTTACTTCTCCCTCAAAAGCCTTCCTTAATCTTTTTGTAATACTTCGTGCAAAGTCTTTGGAATTCAAATATAGATCA